>JAYVHZ010000644.1:0-8839 GCA_043770645.1 Undibacterium sp.
GCATCACCATCGGCACTGGTTTTTTCCGTACATGAGATGCCTGGATTGCTACCGTCGTCAAAGGTAATGGCTTGTCCATCTTGATCAGTTTCGACGATGATCGTTTTGTTCGGACGTGCCGCCGATTCAATCAACGTGGCATCGATCACAGCACCTGTCGCTACCTTGAGCATGAGGTTTTGTTGTTGTAGTTGAGCGTTAATGCTCGCTAGAAGTTGGTCGAACTTATTGGCATGAATTAGGCGATTTCGGAAGCGACAGAGCGTGGTTTCATCGGGTACCGCGTCGCTCATTGTTAGTCCACAAAACTGCATGAAGTCGATTCGTACGTGCAATGCTTCTTCTAATTTTGGATCTGACAAGCTATGCCACTGACCGAGTAAAATCGCTTTGAACATGACGAGTGGATCAAATGGTTCTTGACCTCCAGCTTGGCTACTCTCTCGTTTGTACAGCCCCGTTAGTTGTGGACGCAATGCTTCCCAATTGATGAAGAGATTGACTTTCGATAAGGTGCTGTCTTTGCGCACCCGCTGCATCATTTCCATAGTCCCAAAACTCATTTGCATCGCTATCTCCTCAACTAACGAATTAACTCACTTTTGACAAATTAATTTTGAATTAGTTCGGTTGTGCAGAGGTCTTAGAAATTCAAACGCAGCAGGCGGGACTTTAGAAAAAATTCTGTTTTAGTCGCGGGCGTATTCACCATGACGGCTTTTCAAGCAACAATCAACAACCATAGGCTATTCATCTTTCGACATAAGGCCATTGACAGACCAAAGCTCGCACTTGCTTGCTAAAGAAAATTTGGCGATATCATCAAGGCTTCTTTGGTATCTATCTTTAAGCGTTCGGTTTGTTGGATCACAAACGTACTGAGCTTGACGACAAACGCTTTCTCTTCATCGGCAAATTCGCCACCCGATGCCACAGCTTCTGCGTGTTTTATCGCATTGTTCGCCACTTTGACGGCCTCTCTATGCAACAGCGTACGGGGAATAGAACAACGCTGTGCAAAATCGGCAAAGGCAAATCCCTTGACCCCTCCTAATTCGAATACATCACCAAACGCCATCGCCAACTCATGCGAAATGTCAGGGTATTGAACCACGCTGACCAGGTCGTACCAAGGCGCTGACACTAAACCATCTCGTTCTACGAAGAAGGAAAAATTCTTTCCATGCGCATCGCAATTCCCTATCAGAAATTGAAAGAGTGCCCATCGCAATAGGCCTAGTTTGGTCGATGCTTTATCGATTGTTTGATCGACGCAGGCAAAAAGCTTTTCAAAACTCATTCCATCTCGAATATGTCGCACTTGTTCGTTACTACCTAAATTTCTCTCATACTTAAAACTGACGGGTAGATCTGATGCCTGACATGCGTCGATCATGTGTAGGCGATTCACTGTTAAGCCGGTTGACGATTCGATTAACTCGCGATCAAACCGTTTGACCAATAATATCGGGCGAGGAACACGAAGCATACTGACCTCTGCTACTGGAAATCCCATCTTCTTCGCCAGCGTCATGCAGTAATACTCGTTCGCCACCAAATGTGGCATATTTTCCCCCATGGGCTCGGGCTTCAAAATATGCGTCGATGCCAATGGCGGTGCAGCCAAAAACATCCGAGGTATGCCATTGTCTTGATGGAGCAATAATGTCAGTTTGTCTTGGTAGCCTGCGATCGACATTCTGACTTTTTTGTCCCACACAACAAATGGAATTTGATCTCGTGCGGACTAGCGATCCTCAAGTTCTTGGATGGTAATTTCGCGCTGCAGGTTGTCCTGCTTATCTGCGGCTAAAGCAAGGCTATCGATGCAGAATCGAAATGCGCCTGCCGTTTCGACGCCGAGTTGTTGAATAAGCGCGAATACATTATTTTTACTGACACCATAAGTTGAAGCGGAAATATCGAGTGCGCGCCCCTCCGGTAACAAATTTTCGACAAAGCGTTTGATCGTGCCCGAGGCATAGGTATTCGTTGCCGCAAACAATGGCAGAGCTGGAGAAAGTGGGAAAGCGCTTGGCGATGTGACCCAGTTTGCGTCGTACTCCAGGGACCAAAGATCTTCCTTCGCTTGATAAGCAATGCTTGCTACTTTTTGATCTCGGGCGAACAGATAAAGAAAGTGCCTCATGAACTGGCCTCTTGTTCAATCGGAGAATGTACTTCTTGAGCGATGGCGTTAGATTTCAAGACCCCACGAGCTAGGTCTGACTTTTTCGATGCAACTATCATGCAAAGCCCCATCGCATCAAGGACCTGCAATAGTTTGTCTAATCGCACCGCACCTTTGCCATTTTCCAATCGAGAAAAAAGATCAACAGAGACTTCGGTCAAAGCTGCAGCGTCATCAATACGTAATTTCTGTTGACGTCGCTTTGACCTCACCAATTCCCCGACATCAAGCATCTCGCTGATTATTCTGACTGTTGAGTCTTCGGTATCAGACGCTAAGGTGTGAGGAATTTTCACAAGGATCTCCATTTCGGAATTTCAGAAACTTAAATAATTTCTGATATTCCGAATATATTACGCAAAAATGAGAAAATTACCACTAATTTCCGAAAATCCGAAATTGCATATCGTGCAAAGCGAAACTTTTGTTTTCTTCATCAAAGTCGTTCATCAGAGAATTCGTCCAAATGAGAATAGGTCACATATTGGAATAGTGTGAGCTTATCGATATATTGGTTTGATTCACTCGCCTTTCAATACACAAACACAGAATTAGCGTGCAAACAGGTTTTCTTCTAAATTAAATGTGGACTCGCCTGTTTTCGAACCATGACATTTAAATGAACGAGGAATAGCAAGGAACCAGCAAAATGCGACAGAATCATTTGAAAATGACATAACCTCGACTGTATTGTGTGGTGGCGATCGGCGCGTGGAACACGGGTAGCGCTGCGGTCACAAAATAGTATCGTTGTGCGTACTGGATATAAATCCTGCTCTTGTCAAGCAAAAATGTCTATATAAGTCACCCTTATTAAAACCAGAGAACTCGACTGTGTCTTGGCAATTTAGCCGCTAAGTAATCATGCTGATCAGCGATCACGTTTCGACCAGAAAGCAGGTAGTGTTCGTAACGACATGGTTCATAAGGTACATACAAAAGTGGCTTAAAGTCGTGTATAAATTTATCCGCCTTGGCCTGATTACATCTGCGACACGCGGTCACACAATTTGACCAGGTATCTTCGCCATTTTTGGACTTCGGAAGAATGTGATCCCTTGACAGTTCGCTGTGCGGAAAAATATCACCGCAATAGGCGCAAGTGCTGCGATCGCGGGTAAATAGCAAACGATTACCATCACCTAAGGGAATCACGTGACGCAAAACTTTCACTTTTCGCGCATTGCTTGCAATCGCAATGACAGGCCGAATCGAAATGAGTGAGGTATCACCATCGTGATTGGTTCCTCCGCGATACACCCTAGCAATGTCGCCAATATCCCATGCCACTTTCTGTGAAGCGTAATAGGTGGCGGCATCGTTGGAGGAAATCCAATCGAATGGTATTCCGCTGATGTCACATGCTAAGACTTGCATAGTTTGCCTAGATATAAAAATCTAGGAAGATCAAATCTGAAATGGTCGGCATGGCCGGAATCGAACCGGCAAGCACGGGTCAGCAATAAAGCGACGGATTTTAAGTCCGTTGTGTTTACCAAGGTTTCACCACATGCCGATTTTTGGTGCGCAAAGAGAGATTCGAACTCTCACACCGAAGTACTAGTTCCTAAGACTAGCGTGTCTACCATTCCACCATTTGCGCGTAAGTTTTGCTGCTGAACAAATAAACTTTTGAAATGTTCAGCAGCCATAAGATCATCAGAAAAATTTCCTGGGCATCGTGACGTCACCAGCGAAAGCTATCTGCCAGCGCCGACACCGATCCGATGACGACTTAATGTTGAAGGAAGTGGTGAGATTCGAACTCACGGAGCCTTTGAAGTATCTTAACCCTTCGGTTTTCAAGACCGATGCAATAGAGCACGCAGCCACACTTCCATAAAATTGGTGCCGGTTGCAAGAATCGAACTCGCGACATCCTGATTACAAATCAGGCGCTCTACCATCTGAGCTAAACCGGCTTAAAACATAAATGCGAACCTTCCGAAAAACATAGATCTGGTGCCGCGCATGTCCAACATGGACAAAGCAATCGTGAGGAATCACCGACTTTCGTCTGCGCGGCATAATTGGACCCGCCTGCAAGATTCGAACTTGCGTCCTCGACGTTCGTAGCGTCGCGCTCCTCCAACTGAGCTAAGGCGAGATAAATTGGAGCGAGATGTCAGATTCGAACTGACGAACAACGGATTTGCAATCCGCGCGATTAGGCCTCTCTCGCAACCACGCATTCATTACTGGTAGATGTACTTGAATTCGAATCAAGGACCTCCGCGTTATCAACACGGCGCTCTTACCAAAGAGCTACACATCTGCTGTTTGTCGAAGAAACGTACTTTGGGGTGACTAATCGGAATCGAACCGATGACCACCAGAATCACAATCTAGAGCTCTGCCAACTGAGCTATAGCCACCCCAAAATACGCTTTAAACTGATGTTCCTTGCGGGAAGCGAACCGACGACCCCGCAATGAAAATTTGCGCGCTCTACCCGTCTAAGCTAAAGGAACGAATATTTGCAGGGTATGAAGGATTCGAACCTTCGAAATGTCTGGTTCAAAACCAGATACCTTAGACCACTTGGTTAAGCCCCTAAACTAGCCCCTCGACGTGGGATTGAACCTCGGACATACGCATTAACAGTGCGTCGCTCTACCGGTCGAGCTATTTCTGCATGTTCTTTAGCGACGTTTTTTCCATGAATAGGATGGAGATGGGGCCGCAACACCCTGTTCCCCAACAGAGTTGGGGTTTTCTGATGACAGTACAACGTGCCGTATGTCTTGACCTTCACGCCGACGCTTTCTCAATAATTCTGCAAATTGCAAGGCGTCGATCAATCCAGCTTCCGTAAAGTCTTTAAATAAAGGCTTTGCCTCGTTTTCTTGGAGCTCAGTCCAGTAAATCTTAAACATCGTTATTTTTCTTCTTATTATTTGTGGTCGGAGTGCAAGGATTTGAACCTTGGACCCTCTGCTCCCAAAGCAGATGCGCTACCAGGCTGCGCTACACTCCGATGTGTTTTGGTGGACCACCTAGGTAACGATCCTAGCCAGCAATTGCGACAGTTTTACAGACTGCCCCGCGTCCTTAGCGGCATATTGACCCGGTGGTAAACCGTATGGGGATCGAACCCATCTATGCGCCTTGAAAGGGCGCTGACCTCACCTGAAGTCGAACGGTTCATCATTCTAGAAATCCCCTAGCTCAATTAAGCTAAGAGACTTTTAGAATGGAGCGGATAAAGGGAGTCGAACCCTTGTCATAAGCTTGGAAAGCTTCAGCTCTACCGTTGAGCTATACCCGCACATTATTTGCTAAAGTGTCGAGCCCAAATAATGAGCAAGACACTAAAGCGAATAATATTGATCTTCCTAAATTGTTAAAGAAATCCCGTGTGGTTCCGATGATTACGGCACGACCGCCTTTCAGCGGGTTTCACTACAAAACTCGATCTGCGCTAGGTCAACGCTAGGAGATCGTTAAAAGCAAAAAAGCTCGGAGCGTTTAGGCATCCGAGCTTTTTGGGCTTCGATCACTGGTCAACTTTTAAGCTGCTCCAGCGATTTCAGGGCTAGGCCCTCGTCTGCTTTGTTCGTACTGCTTCCCTTGATAACTTAAGGGACTAAATTCATTGACCATCTCACATTCATTGAATGCAATCGGTGAATTAATGGAATGGATGGAATGCGCTGTATGGCGCTGCGTGGTCGTGAGTGATTTGCTCGCCGCGACAAAACGCAGCGCAGTTGTGCGCAGTTTTTGTATCAGTTGTGGGAGCAATGCTGTTTTCACGATGATTCCTAAAATTTAAAAAGTGATTGGTGATGCGATGACTGAACTATGCCATGCCACAAAAATAAAAACAAGCATTTGATGCAAAATATTTGCATAAGATGACGATTTTTTGCAACACATGCGAAAAATCGTCATTTGATGTATAATTTCGCCTCTTCGAAGTGAGGTTCGATATGCCATCAAAATCATTACCCAGTCTGGTTGAGACAGGGGCATCAAGCCCCCTAATGTCATCACATCCCAAAGTAAAATTGCGAATCAACGAGCTAATGGCCGAACGAGGGATAAAATCAGTTGCAGCACTTCATCGCTTACTGATATCCAAACACGTAGCGGTGTCACATTCCCAATTATCACGAATTGTAGATAATCGTGCTGACCATTGGAAAGTGGAATTCATCGAAATATTTTTGGATGTTTTTCAGTGTCACATTAGTGATTTGTTTAGGGTTGAACAATCTTTGCCAACGCATTTCCCTTCCGATTCTGACACATTGATGCCGTTTTGAAAGAGGGTGTCCATTCCATTAAAACCTGAAATATTGTTGCGTGGCACTAAGTTAAGCATCTCACTCTAACGTATCTAATTGAAGTGTCTGTAATATCTCGTTACCTGCAGAAATGACTAATCGTTTGATGATTACTGTTACGTTACGAAGTAACATCAAGAAAAATAGAACATTGGGTGAGTTTGTTTAAATGCACCCAATTTGGTGACAAAACTACGAACCCAAATGCACATTTTTCCGCAAATCTGGACTTTAGTGGCGTGATTTTCTATGCGCTTGCACCGAACTAGCCAGCTCGGTTCGGCGGGCCAGCACATAAAAGATGCTACCCCCAGCGCTAAAAGCTAAAAGCGTGAGCCACGCCTGCCACGAGGCAAACGTCATCAGAATCAAGCATAGTAAACATGCCGCTAATGGCATTGCAGCTGCCCGAAAAGCGGCGAGACCAGAGGGCCAGCGACCGGCACGCCGCTCCAAAATGGGTAAGCTGGCAATGCACAAGGTATAGCCAACTAAGCGCACAAGGGTACTCATAATCGCCAAATAGACAAAGGTGTTGCTGAGGGCTAAGGCGAGGCTAAACAAGCCGACGACCAAAATTGAATTTGCCGGTGTGGCAAAACGGGGATTGATTGCGGCAAACCAGTGAGGGAGGCCGCCATCACGCGCCAATGCAAACGTCATGCGGGGTGCTGCTAACATGACGGATGATAAGTTGCCAAAAATAGAGACCACGGCAGCAAATACTATCAATCCTGCACCCCAATTACCCATAAGAATATTGGCGACATCCGCGAGTGGCTGTTTGCTTTTACCAAGATCTGGCAATACAGAAATCGCTAACCATTGAATCAAAAAATACAGAAATGCTGTAAATAATACTGTCTTAATCAATGCCCGAGGAATGTCGTGGCGCGGTCGATGCCCCTCTCCCGCGTTAATCGCACCGCCTTCGAAGCCGACAAACGCATAAAAAAGCACCAGCACCGCTTCCCCAAGCACCGGTGAAGACGGCAGATCAGCAGCGCCAATTGCCAGCGACAGTTGGGGCAGTCCCACACCGATTAGCAAAGCGAGCGGTAGTAATTTCAATACCGTCAGTACCAGAATAGTATTTATGCCTTGCCGGATACCAATGAAATTAACTACCGTCAAACTACCTATGATCAGCGTAATCACCACACTGCGCAACAACATAGAATCGAGCGCTGGAAAAAACCAACTGAGATAGATCGCCATCAAATTAGCATTGGCCGCCATAGCAGTCACTCGCCCTAAATAGAGTAACCAACCAGTTTGAAAACCGAGCATCGGTCCAAAACTTTCGCTCACATAAACACTAGGGCCGCCGGTCTGACTAAATAAGCGACTGAGACGGGCAAAAGACAGCACGATCGTCATGAACAACGTGCCGCATAAAAGAAACAGCCAAGGGCTAAATAAACCGACTTTTGCCGCCGCCAACGCCGGGAGTGCGAACAAACCACCACCAATCACGCCGTTGAGCGTAATGGCAGCAAAGCCAAGCTGGTTTATTTCACGTTTTAACCCGTCGTCCAAATGACCTAATGACCCTGGGGCGAGCGTCTCGATTGCGGGCACTTTCAGCACATCCTGTGGTGGTGAATCTAGGCCTACAGCAATTTTCGTCATCGATGTACACCTAAGAGTGGGCGCAATAAATAGTTTCTATATTAATCGCAAGCAGGTTAATGAATCAAACCAGGAATCAAACCATGAATCAAACCATTATTGTACAGTTAGATAATTGTCGCAAACACAGTTCTGATCGTCGTCGATAAAATCGCCAAGGTACGCAACGAATTCACGGGTGTAGTTCGCATCAAGATGGCAGACAATAGCGCGAGCTTGCCAGGTCACAGATGATGTCCACATCTTTTAGAAACTAGCATTTTCACCTCCTGCATGAAACATCCCTTACAATCAATCCTAATTGAATTTACGATTTCAGGAAAATTTTGCCTCATTCGATCGACCACATCACCTCACACTTATGAATGAAACCGTACGTCTCGCCAAACGATTAGCAGAGCAAGTGCCTTGTTCACGGCAAGAAGCAGAACAATACATCGCAGGGGGCTGGGTCAAAGTCGATGGTGTTGTCCTTGAAGAGGCAGGCTATCGCATCGCACCCGAGCAAAAAATAGAACTTATCCCAACTGCCACACTTGCACCTGCCACCCCGGTTACTTTCTTAATCAACAAACCTGCTGGCATTCAAGCGCACGCCATCCCTTCGTTACTCAAACAAGAATCGCAAATGGCAGGCGATCGTTCGAACATCGCTTTTTTGAAACGTCATCTAAACGAACTCACTTTATGTGGTGATCTTAAGCATGAAGCCTCTGGCTTAGTTGTG
>JAYVHZ010000645.1:0-4825 GCA_043770645.1 Undibacterium sp.
TGTCTTGTGTGGTCTTACTCAGCTTAGGTTGGTTGATTGGCGCGTCGATTGAAGAGCATTTTAAAGAGCAAGATCACCATGCATTGAGTGGTAAACTGGAACTCGCTCAACACATTATTGAGCGCGTCAACAGCGAGCAAGAGGTCCTCAATCTTGCAGATCAACTCGGTGATGCTTTGGTTGGTCATCATGATTTGGTCATCACCATTTTGGATAATCAAGGCAAGGTAATTTTGGCGACGGATTTGGTCGAGTTTCCGAAGCAGTACTTACAACAAGCTCGAACGCAAAATCGGTCTTCGCTGTTTTCATGGGAATACAAAGGCGATCACTATCGCGGTTTGATCAGCGTGTTTCAGACCAAAGATAAGCGCTACGCGCCAATCACCGTGGCGATCGCAACCGATATCGCGCACCACCAAGAATTCATGGCGAGTTTTCGTAAAACCTTGTGGCTATTCGTATTTGTTGCTGCTTTGCTGACCGGTGTATTAGCTTGGTTTGCGGCGAGTCGTGGCTTGCGCCCACTACGTATCATGCGTGAGCGCGCGGCGAATGTCACAGCGACAAAATTAGATCAACGTCTGTCGCTAGAAGCGGTGCCGCCTGAGCTAGCGGATTTAGCGCAAAGTTTAAATCAAATGCTGGCAAGACTAGAAGAAGCGTTTCAACGCTTATCTGATTTTTCTTCGGATCTCGCGCATGAGTTACGCACACCGATCAGCAACTTGATGACGCAAACCCAAGTCTCCCTATCACAAGCTCGTGATGCGCAAAGTTATCGTGAAATTTTAGAATCAAACGCTGAGGAATACAGTCGCCTAGCGCGCATGATTGCGGATATGTTATTCCTCGCCAAGGCAGAAAATGGCCTCAGCTTGGTGAATGTAGAACCGGTCGATGTGGTGCGTGAACTCAAAGATCTATTTGAATTTTACGAGGCACTGGCTGACGAAAGAAAAATCCGCTTTGATTTACAAATCGATCCCTCGACCAATGCTGGATTAATGCTACAAGGTGATCGATTAATGTTGAGACGTGCACTCAGCAACATCCTATCAAATGCCTTACGCTACACCCCGAAAGGTGAAAGCATAAGGATTCATCTGCAACAGCGATCATCAAGTCTGGAAATCAAAATATGTAATCCAGGTAGTACGATTCCAGCACATCATCTCAGCCGCATATTTGAACGTTTTTACCGCGCCGATCATGCACGTCAACATGCTGATGGTGAAGGTTCAGGTTTAGGCTTAGCGATTGTCAAAGCGATTATTGATGGGCATCGTGGACAGATCAAGGCATCTTCCGACAATGAAGTGACTTGTTTCACGATTGAACTACCGCAAGCCAACTAAAAAAGCCTTGTGATCGAACCACAAGGCTTTTTAAGCGACGACATCGATGTACTTTTACTGGCTTAGACGTTTCGCCAACGCGTATAAAAACTGCTGACCTTCATAGAGGGATTTAACCGGCAAACGTTCATTCAATCCATGGGCATTGGAGCCTTCTGGATAATTGAATATACCACTCACACTATAAGTCCAAATCCCTGCATTATTCAAAAAGCGTCCATCAGTGCCACCTGGGGACATCGTCGGCACCACGGGTGTTCCTGGCCACATTTGCATTGTCAAATCCGTCACCGTTTTCATCAATTCGGGATGTAATGGCTGTGCTGGTGAAACAGTCGCAACGCCAACAGTTGAGACCTTGATGGAGTCATCCGCCAATATCGTTTTGATCATCGTCTGCGTTTGCTCAACCGTTTCTCCTGGCAAAATACGACAATTGATATTTGCTTGAGCTCGTTGCGGTAGCGCATTTGCAGCATGTCCGGCTTCTACCGTGGTAGCGACACAAGTAGTTCGCAGGCTCGCGTTATAGAAGGGCGAACTCGCGCTTAAACGAGCCAATGCTGCTGTGTCGACAGATTCATGCAAAATCGCTTTCATGTCCGCCGCCAACTGTCCGCTTTCCAAAGTCGACATGGTTTCAAAAAAACCTCGTGTGGTCGGCGTCAGACGAAATGGAAAGTCAAACTTACCCAAACGAGACAAGCCCTCGGCCAATTGATAGATCGCGTTATCTTTGCGTGGAACAGAACTATGTCCACCTGAGTTGGTCACTTCAAGCTGAAAACTTTGAAAAATCTTTTCCCCTGCTTGCACGCCATGACGTACAGGTTTTCCATTTTTATCCAAACTACCGCCCCCACCTTCGTTCAGAGCGATTTCCGCATCGATGAGCGGACGGTGGTGCTTCAATAGGTACTCGACACCATTATTCTTCGTCGGCACCAACTCTTCATCGCAAGTTAGTGCGAGGATCAAATCACGTTTAGTCGTCAATTTTTCTTGCTTGTAGCGCAGCATATTGGCCACAAAAATCGCCGCCATCGCCTTGTCATCGGACGCTCCACGCGCATAGAAAAAACCATTTTCTTCCACCAATTTAAATGGATCACGAATCCAATCTTCACGCTTAGCTTCGACGACGTCAATGTGCGCCAGAAGTAACAGTGGCTTCATCGGATTGGTCGAATCGGGAGAACTCGCCTTTAGACGTGCGACCAGATTGCCCTTCTTCGGTGCGCCTGGCGGTACAATGATCTGCAAATCAGCACCTCGGTATCCGACTTTTTTTAAATGCGATGCCATTGCAGTTGCCGCCGCTGTGCAACTACCGACCGAATTTGTCGTATTAATTTCGACTAACTCTTGATAAATCGCTCGTAACTGCTGTTGCTCTGGATTGAGGCTTTGCGCCGAAGCGAGTCCAGAACTGGCCAACAGCACCGTGGCGCCCAGAGCATAAGGGGACAATAACTTGGATATCAACATGGTAGGTTCTTTCTTTTCTCTCGGATGGGAAGACAGTCTTTCATGATAGAGTCAGAATGCGCTAAAAGAGTTCCGCCACGATGAAGAAACATCCAACAAAAAAGCGTGCATTCAATTGCACGCCCTTTTGTACTAGCTCAACGCGATGTTGAGGCTACTAAAATGCATTGCCACTTAAGCACTTTGCAATGCAGACTGAGCTGACTGCATAATCTCTTTGCGAAATTGGAAGTGCATCCATACCAACGACACGCAAACCGTGCCATACAAAAGCATGAAACAAGAGCTTCGAACACCAGTCAGATCCACCATAGCGCCAAACATAATTGGCAATACAAAACCACCAAGACCACCAGCCAGTCCAACCACACCAGATACGGCACCGATATTATGGCTGTACTCATCCGAGATAAATTTGAACACGGACGCTTTACCGACCGCCATCGCGATACCAACGACAAACAATAAGCTAGTAAAAATAACCGGTGTTAATGCGATGCTAAACACCTGGGGTCCTGTCACTGTTTTGACCGTAAATTCGGTCTGAGGATAAGACAGTAGAAAAAAGGCAATCCAGCATACCCACATCACCCACCAAGTCACTTTGTACGCACCGTATTTATCCGACATCCAACCACCGAGTGCGCGCAATACGCCGCCAGGTAAAGAGAAGCAGGCCGCTAACAAGGCAGCGTCTTTCATATCGAAGTTGTATTCAGTCACGTAGTATTTCACCATCCATAAGCTCAAGCCCACATAGCCACCGAAGACCACGGAATAATACTGGCAGTAACGCCATACTTTTGGGTCTTTTAACATCTTGAATTGCTCGGCAAAACTGACAGTGGACTTCACATTATGACTAGGATCCGTCGAAGAAAAGGCCCAAAATATGAGCGCCGCAGCCAGCATCAACACCGCATAAACTTTCGGTACCATTACCCAACCTGCGGACGCGATAATTACTGGGGCGATAAACTTATTCACTGCTGCACCTGAGTTACCGGCACCGAAAATCCCCATCGCTAAACCCTGACGATCTTTCTTAAACCAACGCGCGACATACGGTGTTCCAACCGAAAAAGACCCACCTGCTAAACCAACGAACAATCCCAATACCAAGAAATGCCAGTAAGCCGTCGCATAGCTAATCAAATAAATCGGAATCACGGTGCTGATCATGAGCAAGAACAACACGATACGTCCGCCGAAACGATCGGTCCAAATCCCTAGCGGAACACGGATCAAAGAACCAGTGAGCACCGGCATCGCAGTCAATAAGCCAAACTGAGTTTCGTTCAAACCCAAGGTTTTTTTGATCGGAATACCGATCACGCCAAACATCATCCAAATCGTAAAGCAGATGGTGAACGCCAATGTGCTGGCGCCCAATACCGAATTGGCTTTTCCAGAACTATTTACCTGCGTAGTCATTATTTACTCCCTCAACTTTTATCAGTGCTACTAGGGCCTGTTGACAATTAAATCGAGAGGTGCGTTCAAGTCAAAAGGTGGGATGGCAAGGCGTAGTTCGCTGCCGAGGCTGGTGCCTCGGCAAGAGCTACAACGCTGTCCATCGCGCGTTTTGACTTGAACCCTTCGAGAATGGGGAAAACGGGCACATGGCGTTGTTGCAAGTCGCTTACAGTGCTCGCACTGCGGCGCGCCTTGGCGCCTAGCCCTGTGCCCGTTTTCCCGCATTCGCACTCCCGATTTAACTGTTAACAGGCCCTAGCTTAGGGGAGTTTAAGCAAATGAGAAATTCGTCTGAAGTAGGTAAAGGACTAGGCTGTTTAGGCTAGGGATACGCCAAAAGAACTAGACTAGTAATTTGAGACCGGTGTTAAGAGTGTTAAACTGTCGTCTGTAAAATCTCTCCTCATAAGAAAATAACAATGAATCAAAATCTCAGCATCGACGAATATGATGCACTGGAACAAATCACCAAGTTACCTAGAGGCGCACGCCCAAGTGCCTGC
>JAYVHZ010000646.1:0-3872 GCA_043770645.1 Undibacterium sp.
GCCTGGATAGGAAATAAGCGTCCGGATTTTGAAGGAACCGAAGCACGCATGCGTGGCTCTGTTGATGGCAATTCACGCGGTACACGTATAGAACAAGCATCAGACAGACGTTTACAATTACCAGCTAACATGGTTCAACTCTCTGAAGCCGCACTACGAGCGCAGACCGAAGAAGCGCAAGCCAGTCAAGCTGTCGACAAAGTACAGGATGATATTGATAACGACCCACGCATGATGGTAATAAAGTATTTGATCGAACAATTAACTGGTCGAAAAATCGAGAATCTGAAAACAGCCGATCTGGAGGGGAATGACACAAGCATCAATCTCGACATGCCCACCACTGCACCAACTACAGCACCTACGAACTCTTCAGCCAGCGGACAAAATGCACGCACGATCGCTGGCTGGGGTGTAGAGATCGATGTCCATCACAGCTACACCGAAACAGAACAAACCAAATTTCAATCCAGTGGCACCATCACTACTGCCGATAATCGCAAAATTGAATTCAATCTCAACTTTGAATTAAGTCGTAGCTATCACGAAGAAAGTCACACCCAGATACGTCAAGGTGATGGCAAAAAAATTGACCCATTGACCTTAAATTTTTCAGGCAATAGCGCACAACTGACTTCGCAAAAATTTTCTTTTGACCTAAATGCTGACGGCAAAAAGGAAAACATATCATTTGTTCAGGGCGCTGGATTTCTTGCCTTTGACAAAAATGGCGATGGCAAAATCAATGATGGTTCCGAACTATTCGGCCCGGGTACAGGCAATGGTTTTGCCGAACTCGCTGCCTATGATAGTGATGGTAATCATTGGATCGATGAGAATGATGCGATCTTCGACAAGCTGCAAGTGTGGACTAAAGATGGCGCAGGTAAAGATCAATTACAAAAGCTAAAACAAGCTAATGTTGGCGCTCTATTCCTCGGCAATGTCGCAACACCTTTTGAACTCAAGAGCGGAAAAAATCATAGCGATGGACAAATCAAATCTTCCGGACTGTGGTTAACTGAAGATGGGCAAGCCAAGAGCCTGCAGCAGGTAGATTTGACCGTATAGAAACAGAAGCGATGACAGAAAACAAGCAGCGAAGCCTCGCACGCTGCTTGTTTAGACGTCAATGCGTGTGAAAAAATTGCTTTAGCACGACCACAAATCGCTCGATATCGTTGGCACTGATATCGAGGTGGGTCACTAAACGCACGCGCTTCGCTGCTGAGATCAAAATACCATGCTCACGCAAAAACTGACCTGCACGCTCACCCACATCTAGTGATGGGAATTCTACGTATAACATATTGGTATTCGCCTCACTCACCTGCAGCTCAGGCATCTCGCTTAGCAAATTTTGCAAACGCTGCGCATTGGCATGATCGTCGGCTAGTCTAGCGACATGATGATCCAGTGCATAATTAATTGCGGCAGCGATAATCCCCGCTTGCCGCATTCCACCACCTAGCATTTTTCGCCAGCGACGGGCTTCTTGAATAAAGTCACGTGACCCGCACAAGAGACTACCGATTGGCGCTCCCAATCCTTTTGAACAACAGACTGACACCGTGTCGAATCCAGCACAAATGTCTTTGACCGACATCTGTTGGGCAACCGCTGCATTAAACACTCTTGCCCCGTCTAAATGCACGGCTAGCTTGTGCTCACGCGCAAACTTGATTGCCGACTGCATATAAGCATTACTCAACACTTTGCCAGAATGGGTATTTTCTAAACTGAGTAATCGTGAACGCGCATAATGCAAATCATTGGGCTTTATTACTGCTGAGATTTTATTTAAATCTAAACTACCATCTGACTCCACCGGCACTGGTTGCGGGACAATGCTACCTAGACTCGCAGCGCCGCCCGACTCATACAAATAGGTATGATAATTTTGTCCAACGATGTATTCATCGCCACGTCCACAGTGCGTCAGTAATGCGGCCAAATTACTCTGTGTGCCACTCGTTACTAACATCGCTGATTCCATCCCGATCAAGTTCGCCACTTTTGCTTCAAGCGCATTGACGCTGGGGTCGTCACCATATACATCATCGCCAACTTCGGCTGCGCACATCACGGTGCGCATCGCTTGACTTGGTCGGGTCACGGTATCACTTCTAAAATCGATCAAAGATGTCATGTTTTTCGTATTCCAGTTTCTAAAAGTAGGTCGAGTATGTTCACTTGCCATCCCAAACCGAGGATAGCATTGGAAGAGCTTACTTCGATTTGGTTCCGCGATATATAAAAAATGTTATAACTTACTCCGTCAACAATATTATTTTCATTATCTTATTTGACTATGCAGAATTCTGCGTGCGATAAACTGTAATTAAGCAAGACAAGAGGTTGAAAACTTAGCTACACTCTGCCGTATTCCAGACTTCAGCAAAGACGGAGGTTGCAATATGCCAAATTCTCACCAACGAATCCATATTATCGACTCGCATACAGGTGGCGAGCCAACGCGCTTAATTGTCGATGGCGGCCCTGATTTGGGCGATGGTCCCCTATCAGAACGCGTGAACAGATTTAAGGAAGAATTTGATCATATACGTAGTGCCGTAGTATGTGAACCACGAGGCTCCGATGTCTTGGTTGGCGCATTATTGTGCAAGCCACACAATCCTGCATGTTCAGTGGGGGTGATTTTTTTTAATAATGTAGGTTATCTTGGCATGTGTGGACACGGCACTATCGGTTTAGTCGCAACACTGGCGTATCAAGGTATATTGACGCATGGACGTCATCACATTGATACGCCGGTTGGGCCCGTGGAAGTCGAACTACATGAAGACCACAGCGTAAGCGTACATAACGTACCCGCCTACCGCGCACAACATGCGGTCACGGTAGAAGTCGAAGATCATGGACCGGTCACTGGTGATATTGCCTGGGGTGGAAATTGGTTTTTCCTCATTGCAGATCATGGTCAAGATATGCGTCTGGCGAATGTGGAAGCACTGACCAGTTTTGCGTGGAGAGTACGAGAAGCCCTCGCGGCTGCAGGAATCACTGGCGACAATGGGGGCGAGATCGACCATATCGAATTATTTGCACCGCCATCTTCGCCTGAAAACGATAGCCAAAATTTTGTGCTATGCCCGGGTA
The DNA here is from genome assembly GCA_043770645.1 of Undibacterium sp. Taxonomy (GTDB): domain Bacteria; phylum Pseudomonadota; class Gammaproteobacteria; order Burkholderiales; family Burkholderiaceae_D; genus Undibacterium. The sequence goes on from JAYVHZ010000646.1 coordinate 3,121, forward strand.
AAGCCTATGACCGATCACCATGCGGCACTGGCACCAGCGCTAAACTTGCTTGTCTGGCAGCGGACGGCAAACTCGATGAAGGGGAAATCTGGCGCCAAGAAAGTATCATAGGCAGCGTCTTTGAAGGTAGTTTTCGGCATAGCAAAGACATTGGAAAAATACATCCAACACTGCGCGGCACCGCTTTTGTGAATGCGGAAGCCAGCCTGATTTTAGATGAGCGTGATCCCTTCGTTTACGGCATACGCTAAATCACATCGACTATGACTATCCACGAAAAATTTGATGCCATTATCATCGGTGGCGGCATCATCGGTTGCGCATGTGCCGCCAGTCTGGCCCAAGCGGGCGTTAAAGTTTGTATCATCGAACCGGGTACGATAGGCGGAGGCACGACGGCAGCTGGCATGGGACATTTAGTGGTGATGGATGATAATCCTGCCGAATTGGCACTGAGTCGCTATTCACTGGAACTATGGCGACGCCTTGTAACCGAAGATGTACGGGAATCTAATCGCCACGAATACAGTCAATGCGGCACCATCTGGGTCGCTGCCGATGAAGAAGAAATGGCTGCAGCACAAGCTAAACTCCAAATCCTACAGAAGCATGATATTAGCTGTGAAATTCTCAATTCTGCACAGTTACAACAACGCGAACCACAATTACGTACTGGTTTAGCGGGAGGACTATTAGTGCATCAAGATGCCTTAGTCTATCCGCCCAAGAGCGCGCAAATTTTGCTCGACATT
>JAYVHZ010000647.1:0-6118 GCA_043770645.1 Undibacterium sp.
TCGCAAACTCTGCAATCACTGCAAGGTCAACGAGGCTGGTGTTTGGAAATCGGTAGGTTGTGAGCATTGTGGTCATACTGGCTATCAAGGTCGTGTTGGTGTCTACGAATTGTTGTTAACCACAGAAGCTATTTCTGCCCAGATTCACCACCAAGCGTCGGAAGCTGAGATTCGTATTGCGGCGCAAGGCGATGGTATGAAATCGATGCGTGAAGATGGCCAACGTTGGTTAGACACTGGTGTGACGACTCGTGAAGAGTTGTTACGTGTGACCAAAGAATAATTCGAAAAGAGAGTTTCACAGTGCCTGCATTTCGATATGAAGCTGTTGATCCTAAAGGCGTCAACAAAAAAGGTGTAGTTACCGCCGATAGTGCGCGCGCTGCGCGCTCGGATTTGCGCGCACAAAATTTAGTTCCTGTTCTGGTTGAACAAATCGCGAATCAAACTGGCGACAGAAAGCGCGGCAAGTCGATCTTTGGCGAACATTTATCGACTGTCGAGTTAGCCTTATTTACGCGCCAACTATCGAGTTTACTCGAAGCTGGCTTACCCTTGGAGCAAGCATTTTCTGCTTTATTGGAACAAGCTGAACGTGTTTATATTCGTGACTTGATTGCTTCCGTCCGTTCGGAAATTTTGGCAGGATCCTCTTTGTCGGATGCATTGAAACAACATCAGAATGATTTCACTGACATCTATTGCGCTTTGGTCGCTTCAGGTGAGCAGATCGGACAACTGTCGAAGGTATTATCACGACTAGCGGATTTTATTGAGCGCCGTAATGCCCTGACACAGAAAGTGAAATTGGCATTTACCTATCCTGCGATTGTGACGGTTGTTGCTTTCGCTATCGTAATTTTCCTTCTCACTTATGTGGTTCCTCAAATTGTTTCTGTGTTTGCCAACACCAAGCAAAAATTACCAATATTGACTGTCGTGATGTTGGCGGTTTCGGATTTTGTGCGGGCTTATGGCTGGTTGGTTGCTATTGCTGTGATCGGCATTGCATTCGCGTGTCGTCATGCACTCAAAAATCCGCAAATCAAAATGCGTTGGCACACATGGTTACTCGATGCGCCGATGTATGGGAAATTTGAACGCAGCTTAAATACAGCGCGATTTTCTAGTACCTTGTCGATTACCACTGGCTCGGGCGTTCCTATCCTAAAGGCCTTACAGACAAGCCGCGAAACCTTATCAAATGTTGCCATGCGGGCGCAGGTTGAGGATGCAACCAATTCTGTACGTGAAGGTGTCAGTTTGGCGCGCGCGCTCTCGGCTCATAAGCACTTTCCTCCGATGTTGATTCACATGATACGTGCCGGTGAAGTGACCGGTGAATTGCCTGCGATGCTGGAACGTGCCTCTTCAGCGCAAGAGCAGGATTTGGAACGTCGTGCTTTGACTATCGCTGGTTTGTTAGAGCCCTTATTGATTTTGGCAATGGGTGTCGTGGTGCTATTGATCGTATTGGCAGTCTTGATGCCGATTATCGAGATTAATCAGTTAGTACGCTAAACGTCGAAATTTTGAAAAGCATCAATTTATAAATTCAAACAATAAAAAAGAGATCAGTGAGATTACTATGAAACGCCTGCCATTAATTATCAATGTCATTCTATTTGCCATGCTATGTATGCTGCTCAGCTTTTGGGGACTACAGATTTTCAAACCTAAGATTCGTCCTATGCAAGCACCGGTAAGTGTCGATAGCTATGAGCCCAGTGTGGGGCAATGGGGTAATTTGTTTGGACAATCTGCTGTCGCGGAAGCAGCGCCGAGTAGCTATCAATTAAAGGGAATTATCGTTGCGCCTCAAACCCGAGATAGCGTGGCGATTATTATGGTGGAAGGGAAACCTAATTTCACGATTGGAATCGGTAAGGAGCTACTTCCTGGAGTGAAATTGCAAGAAGTCCACCGAGATCATGTGATTGTTAGTGAGTCTGGCATCACGCGCCGTATCGATTTGCCTGCTGCAGCTCCACATTCCGGCATCATTCCTGTTCAGGGTTAAGAGATTCATCGTCGTTGATCTGCAGATACCATGGCTGGCATCAAGACCAACCCAAGCCTATGGCAATTGACAATCGCTTGCAAACCCCAATCACATGAATTTCCCTGATTTTTTCTTAGCCGATCTTGAATTGGCTGATACTACTTGGCACCACGTCTTGTGCCAAGGTCTTGAGGCGATACACACAGCCTACCCAGAATATTTACCTAGTCTGATAAAGTCAGAGTTCGTACCGACAAGACATCGTTTATTCGCGGCATTCTCGTTACCGATGTCTTCTGTACGATATGTATTGGTGGGAGAGGGACCATATCCACGGGAGCAAAGTGCAACTGGCTATTGCTTTATGGATGGCGCAGTTGAGGAAATTTGGTCCAGAGACCCTGATGCTGGATTGAGTAAAGCCGTTAATCGGGCCACTTCACTTCGGAATTTCATCAAAATGTTATTGGTCGCAGAAGGAAGATTGCATCCTGCTAATACTGGTAGTACAGCAATGCTTAGTGTTGCACAAAACATGCGTGCTGAGCCCGAAGTATTCGTGCAAACGATGGCACATCTTCAAACAAATTTTGTAAAGCAAGGTTTCTTGATGTTGAACGCATCGTTGGTGTTTCGGGACGATGTCTCGCCAGCGATTGATGCGAAAGCCTGGCAAATAGTAATACAGTTGGTGTTTCAAGCGCTTGCCCACCAAAATCCAAAAACCACATTGATTTTGTGGGGGAAAATCGCAGATCGTTTATCTTCGATACCAGTCATATCAGAGTTTGATATGAAAATTTCTGAACATCCTTATAATTTGAGTTTTATTCAGAACGTCGCCATGCAAAAATTATTTGCGCCTTTTGAATTATTGCTTAGGTAAATACTTTATTGGTATAAAGATGTAACAAGCGACGTAAAGTGAGTCATTTGCCACCTAGCGATATTCTGTCTCATCTGTATTTGCTCAATAACTCACTGATTACAACTCTTTTTGTGTATTTGCCTCAAATCAACAAAATTCCACTCGTGTTGAAGTGCGAATGAGGTTTTGCTGCTGTAAAATAAGATCGAATTTCCTTTTGTTAATTCTCATCAATGCTTTGCCATAGATACATCAATGGAAAGATTGGCGGACTCACTTAGCAATTGAAGAAAGTCCTAACTAGTGGATCGCGGTCGTTTATGTTAAAGAAAATCACTTTTGCACAAATTCGTCAAGGCATGTATGTTCATGAGTTGTGTGCGTCTTGGATGAGTTCGCCTTTTTGGCAGAAGTCATTCTTAATTGATGCTCAAGCAACGATCGATAAAATCAAAAAAGCGGGAATTAGCGAAGTTTGGATCGACACTGAAAAAGGTTGTGACCTACTCCAAAACGTCGAAGAAAAAACCTCAACTGAAGAGTTAAAAAGTACCGAAGTCGTCGTTGAACCAGCACCCGTGGAGATACGCCCGCCGTTTTCCGAGGTTCAAACTGTTTCGATGGATGCAGAAATGGGAAGAGCAGCAAAAATCGTCGGCAAATCCAAAGGTGCGGTTTTCTCGATGTTTAGCGAAGCCCGAATGGGGAAAGCGATTGAGGCAGACCAAGCTATGCCACTGGTTGAGGAAATAGCCAACTCTGTGATGCGAAATCCCGGCGCATTAATTGGGTTAGCGCGACTAAAAACGGCGGATGATTATACATATATGCATTCGGTTGCTGTGTGTGCTTTAATGATTGCGCTATCGAGACAACTCGGCCTCTCTGATGATGAAACAAGAGAGGCGGGTTTAGCGGGTTTATTACATGACATCGGTAAAATGGCGGTGCCATCTGAGATTTTGAACAAGCCCGGTCGTCTCACTGACGAAGAATTTGTTTCTGTAAAAGAGCACCCTAGTGCTGGGCATGCAATGCTACTTGAGTCGAAAGGCGTGGGAGCAATCGCACTGGACGTCTGCCTGCATCACCATGAAAAAATGGATGGTAGCGGCTATCCCAAGGGCTTAAAAGGCGAGCAGATCAGTCTTTACGCGAAGATGGGGGCTGTGTGTGACGTCTACGATGCGATCACTTCAAATCGTCCTTATAAATCAGGCTGGTGTCCAGCAGAGTCGCTTAAGAAAATGTCCGAGTGGAGTCGTGGACATTTCGATGAGCAAGTTTTCCAAGCGTTTGTTCGTAGCATAGGAATTTATCCCGTTGGTACGCTGGTTAAATTGCAATCCGGTCGACTTGGCGTGGTGATCGAACAGCAAGTTGGCAAATCTTTGTTGTTACCAAAAGTCCGCGCATTTTTTTCGACGAGGTCTATGGCTTATATTTCTCCAGTGTTACTTGATCTGGCTGGCGCTGGGATTCAAGATAAGATCGTATCCAGAGAAGACGCAAGCACTTGGGAGTTAAAGGATATTGATCGTTATTGGCTTGGCGAAGGTGTTGGATCGGCTTAAGGCAGCAGTCATTTTGCCAATGATAGGTCGATATTTGACTTTCACTTATGTCGACAGTTTTTTTTATTCCTATGTTAAAACAACGACTTGAAATAAATCGCCCATTGGGCGATTTTCATTATGTGCATCAGGTAAAATGCTGCCATGAAAATACTGATTAGCAACGATGATGGCTACATGGCACCAGGAATTGTCGCACTGGCTAATGCTTTGCGTCCCCATGCCGAGATCACGGTGGTTGCACCCGAAAGCAATCGATCTGGTACATCAAACGCGTTAACACTCGATAGACCACTGTCCCTAACACAGGCTGACAATGGATTTTATTTTGTCAATGGAACGCCTTCAGACTGTGTTCACATTGCCCTGACTGCGCTACTGAATGAACCACCAGATCTGGTTGTGTCCGGAATCAATCAAGGTCAAAATATGGGCGATGATACGCTTTACTCTGGGACTGTCGCGGCAGCAACAGAGGGGTATTTGTTTGGCATACCAGCAATCGCCTTTTCGCAACTACACAAAGGCTGGAGCTGCTTGAGTGACTCCGCGCAAATTGCTGCGGAAATGGTTTTGCGAGGTTTTCCTTCGATCCCACAGCCATATCTTTTAAACGTAAACATTCCAAATTTGGCGTATAGAGATATTCAAGGCATCCGTGTTGCAAGGCTAGGGAAACGTCACATGTCCGAACCCGTGATTCAGTCGCTCGATCCTAACGGTCGTAAAATTTACTGGATTGGTCCGCCAGGTGCAGCGAAGGATGCTAGCGAGGGAACCGATTTTGATATCACGTCAAGGGGCTATATTTCGGTAACGCCGCTCCAAATTGATCTAACTAATGTAAATCAAATAACCGCCTTAGCGATGGATTTGGCATGACAACAAAAGAAAAACGCTTTCCCTTGAGTTTGTCTGCCGTCGTTGATCAAAGAGGTGCAGTAAGGCAAAATGCAACAGCAAGGCCACAAACGGCAGTGCAAAACGCCGCTACCAATAATCGGAATAGTCAGTCTCAAACAAGTTCTATCCCTAAGTTAACAAAGTCATCAACGCCACCGCAGATAGTGCCCGCTTCAGGTGTAGGTATGGTGTCGGATAAAATTCGACAAGCCATGGTCGCCAGAGTTGCGCAGCAGGGCGTAAAGGATCCCTTAGCCTTAGCTGCTTTAGAAGCGATTCCTCGGCATCTCTTTCTGGAATCAGGCTTAGCTAGTCAAGCATACATCGATGCGTCTCTGCCGATTGGTCACCACCAAACCATTTCCCAACCATATATTGTTGCTCGCATGGTTGAGATTTTACGAAATGGTAAAAACCTCAGTAAGGTGTTAGAAATTGGCACTGGCTGTGGCTATCAAGCAGCAGTATTGTCTTTGGTAGCAAAAGAAGTGTATTCGATAGAACGCATTAAAGCTTTACACGAGCTGGCAAAGGTCAATTTGCGGCCGATGCGGATCGCAAATATCCGACTTCATTATGGTGATGGCATGCTAGGTTTGCCACAAAGCGGACCGTTTGACGGTATTATATTAGCAGCCGCGGGACTAGAAGTTCCACATGCCTTGTTAGAGCAATTAACAATCGGTGGAAGATTGATTGCACCAGTAGGGAACCGGCATCAGGTTTTGCAATTAGTTGAGCGACTTAATCAACATGAATGGAATAGTACGG
>JAYVHZ010000648.1:0-3185 GCA_043770645.1 Undibacterium sp.
ATGAGGCGAAAATAGCTAGCTATTTGCAACGAAGAACGAAAAAAATGACCGAAAATGCGCCGCCAGCGCTCAAATAGCGTCGAAGACGCGCCTAATGGAGAATCTGGGTTACGTCGGGATTACATTGGGGGATACGCCGCGGCGGAGAAGATGCCAAGGACGTGCGCGCAGGAAGAAAGCGAACTTAGGAAGGAAGTTCAAAACGATAGCCGACACCATACACAGATTGTAAGTAATCGACAGCATCAAGCTGATTGGCTGACTCCGCTTGGGCTATTTTCTTTCTAATATTTTTGATATGCGCATCAATACTACGATCAGCACTCTCGCGATTGTCCTCATTCGCGGCATTCAATAGTTGCTGACGATTATAAACACGACCCGGATGTTTCAATAATTCGGCAAGGATACGATATTCAACCGGCGTCAGATTGAGTAATTGAGACCGTAGTGTGATACTCATGTTCTCTTCATTCAACACGAATAATTTGCTACGCATTTCAGGATGCGTTTGCATAGCGCTACGCCGTAACTGTGCTTTGACCCTGGCCATGACCTCGCGTGGGCTAAATGGCTTGCACACATAATCATCGGCACCAGCGTCTAAACCATCTAACTTATCTTCCTCAGCTATCATGGCAGTCAGCATGATGATAGGCATCGCAGAAAATGTTCTTATGGTCTGACATAAAGCGATGCCGTCCATGCCAGGCAGCATACGATCTAGCAATAACAAATCAAAACTCTGTGCACGCAATCGGCTGAGTGCCGTTAGACCATTACTCTCATGCTCGACACGATGCCCAGCAGCCTGCAAATAGTCGATCAAAATTTGGGCGATTTTATGATCGTCTTCAACCAGAAAAACACTAGCTGCGTGACTCAAGTATGTCTCCATAATCGTCACTCCGAAGTTGGGAACAGTAAGTTCATTTTGACGCCACCTAAGGCCGAAGCGCTAGCATGAATTTCACCACGATGCGCAAGCACCAGACTTCGGCATATCGACAAACCCAAACCACTCCCGCCTTTTAAACGTGAGCGTGCTTGGTCGCCCCGATAGAGGCGCTCAAACATGTGTTGATGTTGTCCTGCCTCTAAACCAGGGGCACTATCTTCAATACAAATACTGAGCAAGCCAGCCTGCTGAGTTAAACGAAGCAGGACCTGACCGCCGGCGTCTGTATAACGCAAGCTATTTTCTAAGAGATTTTCTATCACTTGTGTGAGCCTGCCACTGTCCGCGCGCATCATGACTTGACGTGATGGGACATCGATCTGCAGCGTTAGTTGTGCCGCTTGCATTCGCGCTTGAAATCGCTGTCCTATATCTGCCAATAACTCGGCCACATTCAATTCGACAAATTGAAATCGCAGGTCACCTGCATCAACCAGTGCTAGTTGATGTAAATCGTCGACAAGTTTATTGAGATGATGAATCTCGGCTTCCAGAGATTGTATTGACGCCATATTTAGTGGCCTGACACCGTCAATCACTGCTTCGACTTCGGCCCGCATCACGGTCAGCGGCGTACGTAACTCGTGTGATAGATCGGCCATCAATTTCTTACGTTTATGATCACTCGCTTCCAGATGTTTTGCCATCACATTAATATGTTGAGCCAAATCACCCATCTCGTCTTGATTCAAAACTTCCGCTCTGGCAGCCAAATGCCCACTGGCTATTTGTTGCGTCACTTTACGCAAATTCGCAATCGGACGAACCAAGTGACGTCCTAACCAAAAACTAATTAAGGTTGCCAAGGCAATCATGCCTATCGCGAGGAAAAAAATTCGACTTAATTGCGAACGAACAAAATCTAGCGTGGTCTTTTCAAATGTGAATTCTGGCAATGGGGCGAGTACAACGCCAACGACTTGGTCGCCGGACATCACAGGTTTTCTAAGGACACTGATTTCACTTCTCAATGGTCCAAAAACCGGATTGCCACGGTCATCGATCAGTGACAAGCGAGGTCCCAGATCGAGCATCGCTGGCGCCCGACGTGCTGGCGGTGGTCTACGCCTTTCAGCTCTGGCTTGTTCAGGTGACGGCCGGTCTTCATCAGTATTAGCAACCTCCGCTCGATCCGGCATCCGCCCTAGTGCAGCATCAATCAAAGGACGAACCACGTTGGGATTGTGGCGCAAATCACGAAAGTCACCACGCTCTGCGTAGTAACGCGACAAAGCAAGTGCAACTTTATCCAGATCAATTAATTGTTTTTCTTTGAGGTAGTTATTAAAACCAGACTGCAGACTTTTGCCGGTAAGCCATGCCATAGAGGCGATACTCAGCACCAGTACCAAGAGTAATGACAGAGAGATTTTTTTTGAAATACTCAGGCGCATAAACGTTCAGATCAGATAAATAACAAGCGGTACTCCGGGCATTATCATAAAACTCAATTGTGAATACATTATGAGTTCGCACAACTAAAATTTTTATTTAAGCAGCTCAGTAACTACTTCAAATTCAAATTCAATTTCAAATACAACTTCAAATTCATTTTTCCTTCACATTTACTGACTAAGCTTTGTTCACAGTAATACCACATTCATGGATTTATTCCAGCTGGCTGTGTGAATTAACACACAGCTCAATCCGGCAATGTATTCGGCGCAACCCAAACGGAGGAGTCATCATGCAAACATCGATTCATCGCAAAGGCAATAAAGTGAAACTAATAGCATCGAGCCTACTGATGGTACTGGCCACTCAAGTCAGTTCCTTTGCAAATGCACAGGCTCCCCGCCCCCAAGTGCCGCTGACCCGCTTAGAGAGTTTGGGACAACAGCTATTTACCGACAGAAATCTGTCGCAACCCACTGGGACGGCTTGTGTCAGCTGCCATACTGCCAATACTGGCTTTGCCAACAATCATGGCTCTCGGATCGGTGTAGCTCTCGGTAGCACACCAACTTCATTAGGCTTGCGAAATTCCATGAGCAACGCCTATAACGGTTTCGTCCCCAGTTTCACTTTCACCAATACTGCGGGGAAAATCAAGGCGGTCGGTGGACACTTTTGGGATGGACGTGCCAATACCCTAGCTTTGCAGGCATTAGCTCCGTTTTTGGCTGCCACGGAGATGAATAATCCGAACGCTGCGGCTGTCGTACGTAAGGTCGCTGCGGCACCGTATGCGAACCTTATGCGAGCGGAATTTGGCAACACGATTTTC
>JAYVHZ010000649.1:0-4739 GCA_043770645.1 Undibacterium sp.
AAGGATGTCCTATGTTTCTCGCAATGGCGAAAAACCTGTTTTCGGCTTAGATTTGGGCAAAATAGTTTTTGTGGGAGAAGCACTTAAATTTATCGATCAGATTAAAGAAAAATTAGAGAAACTCGGGCAATCTGATTCTGGCTGGCGCATTGGATTTGAAAACAACGGAATTGTCATTGATGCCCCTCCTTTGAAGTTTCCAAATGTCGAAATTGGAGCTTTTGCAGTTGAAAATCTCGGTATCTATAGTGGTTTATATGTGCCTTTCTTTAATGGCGGAGGAATTACTTTTTGGTTCAGTCTTGCGCGAACAGATTTGCGTTTTCGTGTAACAGCGGGAATTTATGCTGGTGGTGGTTATGCATTGATCGAACTTGATGCAGATCATGTACGTCGCTTTGAGCTTTGTATTGAATTTGGTGCTGCTAAGAGTCTAAGTTATGGACCTGTTAAAGGTGATGTAGGTGTTTTGGGCGGACTGATCTATAAATCGTTAGCAGATCCAGCATATGAAAGCCCAGGGCTTCCATTAACTCTTCAAACAAAAGTAGAGATCGAAGCATTTGTAAGGGCTTTCGGCACATTCTCTGCATGGAATCTAATTTCGTTATTCATGGAGCTCTACGTGAGTATGACGAGCAACTCTAATTCAGGTGTAACAGGGACAGCACGTTTTACTATCAGCACGAAAATTGGATTCGTTTCTTATAGCTATACAGCCTCACATCAAGAGCAGTTGCAGAAGCGTACCAATGAACGGTTGATCTCAACCGCAGGACATCCACATTCTCGACTGACTTTGCCCAAAGGCATATCAGTGCCGCAGTCTGTAATTCATGTGGACAAAGAGTCAGATGAGGTTGATATCTCCGAACTACTTGATTATCTTGCAGCTTACAAGGTTTAACAATATGGCAATACAAAGCTCAGTCGTCTTACATTGCTTTGCAGTGCCCGCCAATGTACGTAAATCGACAAATGGCGAATGGGTCGCACGAGCGTCGATTTGTTGTATACCAAAGGTTATGGGCCAACCAGGATCTTATGAATTGGTTAGCTCATTCACAGAACTTTTGAATCTTCCAAAAACACTTAGAGAAATTAGATTTGAGATTATTTTGCCTAATGGCAAAGTTGTAAAAGCACCTGCTAAAGCCTTCAACTCAGACTTATGGAAGTGGTCAAAATCGGCATTCGTTCAAATTGAGCCTATTTCAAGCGGTTCGAAGTCAATTTCTTCACTTGGCTCCGGCGAGGATACTCCACACCGATATGACCGTGCTGGACTGGGATCGCTCCTACTTGGAGAAGCTGTATCTCTTAAAAATACCTCGTCACACTACAAAGGCCAAGAGTATTCTGTAGGTGGAGTTTATCCTGAAATGACGGCTGCATCCTTGATGGATATCGATGGAGTTCGGAGTGGGGATTCGGTACGTAGAGACCTAAATTCAATATTGGATCGCGTAGTTGCAGACTCTGATAAAGGATATAACTCGTCAGTATCAACTGATGTTGAGAGTAGTAGTTTGAAAGGCAAACAAATTGAAATGTTGCTGAAGTTCAGAGAATTTCACAACTATACAGAGGGTTCACCTAAACGGTTTGATATTGTAGGAACTGCATTGCGTCACTCACGTCAGGGAGATGATTCCAGTTTAGAGTTCTTATGTTCCCCTAGTGTCAATGGTAAAACATTCGAATTATCTTCTCCCCACACGGTACGAATTGTTCTTCCAAATGTCGATAGAACACCATCGGAGTTTTTTACACTGATTCGAAATAACCAAGGCACACTGCGTTTGACTAGGCAAGATTTGATGGATGTAATTTTTGATCAAACTTCTGACTGGGCAGTGAAGCAACAAAGCAACGGTGTTGAACTTGCAAAGGGTACTCTTTATACTTTCAAACTTACAGATACAGGATGGCAAGTATCTGCCCCATTTATCCAGATTGATGTTTCTCATCTACAAGATGGATTAATACTCGAAAGAAATGAAGCACAGGGAATTCAAGTGAATTTGCCTGATCCATTGCAGATTGTTCCTGGCTTTCGATTGACTGTGTGCAATAGAGTGGCTCCAGTCATTTTCAAATCTTCGCTTGCAATTCTTCGAAGAATTCCAGAGGGCTTATTGTTTGAGTCCCCAAGCAATCAATTAGAGATTAGCTCGAATTTAGCTGTTATTGTGCAATGGGATGGCGTTCATTGGAATATTGCCCCTGAGACGACAGACGATGAATTTCATCGATCTGTTTCTGGACTTAATTCTTATCCTACTTTAGCCAGACAAGTTGGTTTGACTTGGGATATAGAGTTTATTTTTAGCGAAGCAGAAGTAAAAAGTATGCCGAGTGCAGGCGTTCTTCGTCTTTCTGTTCAAAAATCTAGTGGCCAAGCCATAGTTCCGCACCCTTTCAGTGTTTCTTGTGAGTGGCTTCCAATTGGGAGCGAGGATAGGTTTATAGCTTTTAGCCCGGCACCGAAGGATGCCGGAAAAGTTGGGTCTGAGATGATGCCAGTAAGCGCTGGATTCATGGATTTAAGTGTTTGTGCCGTTAACCAAGTCGAGTTAGACACGACACTTCGCGAAAAAATTGCACAAGCAGAAACACGCAAAGCCAGCGAGAGAAATAGACCAACTTTGGATGACAAAGAGACTCTGGCTCGCCAGGCGTTCTCTAGAAAAAGTGGAGGGCCTGAAGACGCTACTCAGTTTATGTCAGCTCTTGTAGAGGCAGGAATAGAGCTGTCTCATCCAAAATGGCACCTTGCACATCAGCAAGCGGTTGTTTCAAACAACCAGCTACGTAACAGTTCGGCTGCAATGGTATCAAAACTGCGGCAATCCATGGGTTCGATAATTTCAAATTCAAACGAACTTTTATCGCAAGAAATTTTGACTAGAGGCTGTCGCTTTGATGTATTTAATAAAGCTCAAAGTTCTTGGCATTCTCTCTGTGCTCAAACAGTTCAAATATCAGGACATGACATAAAAAGCAAACTCATTTGTGAGGATGAGGGTGTCGTAACACCAGGATTAACTGGGCTTGCAACTTCGGAGCAACGCGATGGTACAGTCAAAGAAGTAAGTCGTGGTTCTGACGTCATTTTTCGATGGACTGGCTGGGGTGCGACACTTCCGCAAAAAATGTCAAAACAAAAACCAAATGACTCAGTCGCTACAGGTGGTTTAGGGTTAGTTGCTAAATATATTGTTGAAGCAGGCTCTCAAGTTAAATTACGTGCAGGTAATACGCATCAATTCCGTGCTCGTCTTGTAGATATTGCTGGTAATAGCTGGACAATGGCAGAGGCTGATGAGATTCTCAAAACTGGTGGAGTGTTGAAAGAATATGTGTCGCCTGACATCCAGGTAGCAAGATTTCAACCTAGCAAGTCTCCAAAGTTCTACAAAATTAGCGAAAAAGAAAGCGAAGAAGTTCGCAAGTTTGTAATCCGTTCCTATGACAAAGGTTCAGTCCCTTCTGCACAGTACCGAGCTTTTTCTCCCAAAATTAATTTTGAATTGATGCAATTATTGGGTGTGCTCGATGGATTGGAGACGCCTCAAGATCAGTTGCGTGAAATTCAGAAAGCACATGATCGTGGATTGCAAGAAGAAAAAATAAAATTCCCAGATGAATTGACCATCGCCGGAAAAGGAAAGCTTCTGGCTAAACACATTGGTTTTGAAGATCTCCAAGTGAGTGGCATAGCATGGCGATTTTTACCTGGTCGTGAACGCGAAGTCCCTTATGGCAAAGCACTTAATATAGTTTCTCTGGCAACAGGTGATCATTCAATAGCCAAAGCTGATCCGTTAATAAGTTTATATCGCAGAGAGTTCCTTCGATCTGGGGTTCACTTTCCGATAAATCATATAAATGTGATCCTTAAGTCCGGAAAAACGCGAAGTTCCAGCGTTGATAAACATGAGTTAAGTGTTACTCTTCCACCCGGTGAGTCGCAAAGCGTCGTAGTTTCTAGTTCACTAGAGCAATCAGCGCTTGACCATTTCGGACTTTGGAATGCTACTCAAAAAATGATGTTGAGAGCAAATAGAATGGTAATGCCTTCTGTACGCAAAGCAGCCATAGATGGAGCGGCCTCAACACTTACCCCACCAGTAATTGTGGAGTTTATTCATGCTTCTCAGCGGCCGCAGCGAGCACCAGTCTTGCAGTCAGGTGGTCAAGAACGTTCTGGGCAAATAGTTCCTTCTGTGCAACGTGCCCTTGGCGAGAAAAATGCCACAATTACTTTTACATACATAGCGCCAGTATCAAGCACTGCCAGAATTGATCTGGTAGCAGAGTGGGATGAACCAGACGACGAACCGACTCGACGTCGGTGGTCAACGAATCACACTCAAGTTGCAATTGAGCATTGGGCTATACCTACGCCGGAGCAGACATTCACGAGGCCGATGGATGTCAATGAAATGAAGCAAGTCACGCATAATTTACCTGACACACGCAGACGCTTAGTTACGTACACTGCAATTGGAACTAGTAGATATAGTGAATTTTTCAATAGATATGTTTTGCAAGAGGATAAGAGTATTCGTAGTACTCGTGGCGTGCAAGCGCCAGAATCAGATCCATGCCTGAAAGAGGAGGATTTTCAATTACTTTCGAAACCTCTTACGATTGATATACCAAACTCTGCAGAGCCTCAATCATTTGACATTGAGTACATTGTCCCTATGCCCTCAATCAAGGATAACTACCAA
>JAYVHZ010000650.1:0-3315 GCA_043770645.1 Undibacterium sp.
CTGCCTCGAAAAGTGCATCCACCATCATTTCAAATCCTAATGGAAATTCTGGGTTGAATGACCAGATCAAATTGCAAAAGATAATTGTGACTTAATTTGGATTCGTAGAACCATCAGTGAATCAGGGGTGATGCATGACGAGTAGTCAGAAAAAACGCGAAGTGCGAGAGGTGCCGATATGGTTGTTAGTGACTTGCGTGCTTCTCATTATTGTGGCAATCGTCGCCCAAACTTGGTGGTCCATTACCCAAGATAAAGAAATTACTTTAGCCGCAGCAAATAAAAATAGTCTATTAAACCTCAGAATTCTGGAAGAACACGCCAATCGAGTCTTGCACGACGCAACTCGAGCAGCGGTGGCGAGCGCCGAAGAATTGCAAAGCAAAAATGAGAGTGTGTTGCGCGATGAAGCGAGTGTGCGCAACATACTGAGCAATCAACGTCGCGATTCGCAGTTTATCGCTGCACTCTCTTTAGTTGATCGCCACGGTATCTTGTGGGCATCGTCATTGCGCTTCCCCATCGATCCTGTGGATTTGTCAGCACATGATCATATTGTCTATCTGAATAAGTCAGTTAATGCCTATCAAAAAGGCACGCAAATCGGCTCTCCCTATACGCCAAAGAAATCCTCCCAAGCGATCTTACCCCTAGCGCGTAATGTTTTTGATCCGAGTGGGCAAGCGATAGGTCAAGTGCAAGCTGAAATCAGCTTACATTATTTTCAAGAATTTTACGAACGAGTGGCAAAAGACGCGGGTGCTAAAATTTCTTTGTATGACAAAGAGGGACGGTTGATCGTACAAGCGATGACGAATCATGCAGCTTTTAAGGCTGAAGTGGATAGTGTAGTGGCCTTTAGTATCAAAGATAGTTTCGCTGAAGAAGGACGTTTTGAAAGTGCAGTGATTGGCGCAGACAATGCGACCAATTATACCTACTTGAAAATGAGCGATTTTCCTTTGGTGGTGGTATTTGGACGAGATCTAGATACAGTCTTACTCGAATGGCACAAGCGGCTTGAGCAAAGATTGGTGTTTGCCGCTTTGTCGATAGTCTTCACTTTGCTATTAGCTCTATTGCTATACAAAAAGGTGCAACATCTCAAGCTGTCCAGGGAAAAACTAACCGATAGTGAACGGCGATATCGCTTGCTTTTTCAGGATGCACAAGATGGAATTTTGCTCATCGATAAAAGTTACCATTTTGTTGACGGGAATCAAAATGCCTTGGAAATGTTGGCGGTCGATAGCAAGGTTGATTTATTGAGCTTAGATATTGGTGAATTTTCTGCTGATTGGCGTTATACGCAACCGACGGTGGCGGCAAAAAAAGCGGAGTCCATTAGAAAATTTGTCGATCTGGCCTTCAAGGGCAAGGTGCAAAAATTCGAATGGATGGCGCACCGACGCGGTAAAGATTGGTTTAGTGAAGTGACTCTGAGTCGCATCAAAATCTCGAACGATGTGATCGTATTTTGCGTGATGCGCGATATCTCGCAACGCAAACATGCGGAGCGCTTATTGCAGGGGCAAAATCAATTACTGCAGCTGATCGGTAGCAGTGAAAGTCTCGAATCGATCCTGATCGATACCTGTCATTTTGTTGAAAAAAATAACCCACATTGGCATTGCGGCGTGCAGTTGTTGTCGCAGGATCAGCGCGTGTTCATAGAAACCATAGGTCATCACTTCCCAGAAATTTTACGTCGGCAATTGACGGAAGCGCCGGTCTGTCATGGTAATGGCGTTTGGAGTGAAGCGGTGATCGAGATGATACCGGTGTGGACTCAAGAGATCCCAAAATCACCAACCATGGAATTCATCGCCCAACGTAAATTATTGGCCAATTATGCGGCGGTCGGTGCATGGCCGATCATGGGTAAAACCGGATCGATTTTAGGAACATTCACTTTATTCACCGAATCTACCGTAGCGCTCAGCAATGAAGACTTGAGTTTGATCAGCATTGCGACCGATGTTTCTAGTATTGCAATTGAAGGTAAGCGTGCAGAGGAAAAAGCGATCCGATTGGCACATTATGATGAAATCACCAAACTGCCGAATCGCTTTTTGTTTAGTCAGTATGCGTCGAAAGCACTGCTTTACGCGGAAGCCAGTCAAGACAGTATAGCCATATTGATGCTTGATTTAGATCGTTTTAAAGCGATCAATGATAGCTTCGATCATGAAGCTGGTGATCAAGTTCTGCGTGAGATTTCTGCGCGTTTTAGAACCTGTATTTCGGAATCAGAAACCAT
The DNA here is from genome assembly GCA_043770645.1 of Undibacterium sp. Taxonomy (GTDB): domain Bacteria; phylum Pseudomonadota; class Gammaproteobacteria; order Burkholderiales; family Burkholderiaceae_D; genus Undibacterium. Next base: position 2,261 of record JAYVHZ010000650.1, read on the forward strand.
TGCCCGCGTTGGTGGTGATGAATTTATGTTGTTGTTAGACCGCGATAAGACGCCGCGAGAATTGACTGAAATTGCCGATCGCTTATTGCAAGCTGCCGCGATGCCACTGGAAATCGCCGGACAAGAGTTACAGATCAGTGCCAGCATCGGTATCGCAGTCTTTCCCGATGATGGCAAAGATGCGCAGACACTCATGAAAAATTCTGAGATCGCGATGTACCGTGCCAAGCATAATGGTAAAAATAATTATCAGTTCTACGATGCCAATATGAACGTGCATACGATAGAACTGCTGGCCTACGAAGCTCAATTGCGCAGAGCTTTGGATAATCGCGAATTTATTGTGCATTACCAACCCAAAGTGAGTGTCTCAACAGGGCAAATTATTGGTGCAGAAGCCCTAGTTCGTTGGAATCATCCTGAAAACGGCCTCATTTTCCCCGCTGATTTTATTGGATTGGCAGAGCAAGCAGGTTTGATAGGCAAGATTGGCATGCAAGTTTTAGATATTGTGTGCCGTGATATTGCCAATTTCCGAGTTGCAGGTATAAATTTTGGCAGGATTGCCATCAACTTATCTGGAGCGCAGTTTAACGATGACGGCTTATTGGACGTCCTGCAAAAAGTCATCACTTTCTGGAAAGTGCCAAGTCAAGCGATTGAATTTGAAATCACAGAAAGCATGGTGATGAATAATCATGAGCAGGCAATCGGCCATATGGAAGCCTTAAAAGCAGCAGGCTTTACTTTGTCGATTGATGATTTTGGTACCGGCTATTCCTCGCTCGCCTATTTAAAGCGCTTTCCCGTTGATAGTTTAAAAATTGATCGTTCGTTTATTATGGATATTCCAGGTGATAGCAACGACACGGCGATTGTATTGGCGGTAGTGGCTATGGCAAAAACTTTGGGGTTGAAAGTGGTGGCTGAAGGGGTGGAAAATGCCACTCAGCTTGAAACTCTACGTGCTTGCGCCTGCGATGAATATCAGGGATTTTATTGTTCTAAAGCGGTAGCAGTGACGGACTTTTTACAGCTCTTGGATAGACCTTAGC
>JAYVHZ010000651.1:0-3112 GCA_043770645.1 Undibacterium sp.
ACGCAATTGATCGGGGGCAGTAAACGCGGTCGACCAAAAATCATCATTTCGAAACAAGGCAAGTTTTTGCTCGGCAATCATTCTCATATTGTCATCACCGACAATATTAAAAAGCTCGCGTGGCATTGTGCTGGTCGTTGCGGGCATAGAGAATTGCGCATCAATCCAAGCCTCGAATCCTAGCTTTTGAATTTCCGCAATTAATTCTGGCGTTGCACCAAAACTGGCCTGTTCAACAAAGCGCGCGGCGGCGTAGTAGCTGATGTTTGCACTAGCCTGATTATTGACCTGACCAGATGATTTATGCGTAATGTCATTATTCACCGTATCAGATCGGCCGCATCCACATAACACTGCGAAAGCAAGTACCCAAGCACTTGATGTTTTCAATGAAGATTTCATAGTTCAGCCCGTGCTCCTGTCGTTCACAAACCACGATTAGCGAGCTCAGATTTTATAAGAAATTCATAGCGCCAACCAGAAAAATTCCATACATATTTAAATACCTAGCCATATATACCAACCGCAAAATTAAGGCAGAAACCGAGGTAAGAAAACGTACAACAGTACCAAATAAGGTGTAGATTTCAACTAAGTGCAGATTACAACTTCCAGCTGATCCCTGATGTATCGCTCAATTCATCGCATTCAGGTATCAAAATGCCATGTTAATTCTCGCGCCGATTAAAAAAGCTACTATGTTTAATACTAAAATCAACATGACCGACTATGCGATTATTTAAATTATTTGCTGTAAGCGTCGCGATTATGCTACACATCAGCCCAACTGCATTGGCGATAGAACGCGATCAAAAAGCACCTGAATTCACGGTTCCGGGTAGATCAAATGACGTAAGCCTGAGCGCCTATCGGGGGCAAATTGTTTATCTTGATTTCTGGGCGTCGTGGTGTGGCCCTTGCAAGAAATCTTTTCCGTGGATGAATGCACTTCAAGAAAAATTCGGCGCCAAGGGTTTAAAAATCATTGCCATCAATCTTGATAGCAAAACTGAGGACGGCACGCTATTTCTAACGAAAGTACCAGCGATTTTTTTGATCGGCTTCGACAAGCAAGGCACGGTCGCCAAACAATATCAAGTGCAGGCAATGCCTAGTAGTGTATTGATTGATCGCGATGGAAAAATACTAGAAGTTCACAAGGGGTTCAATGACACCATCGCGAAAAAAATTGAAGGCGAAATCGAAGCGCTACTAAAGAAAACTCCCTAAAAGTTTCCTCTAAAAAAAACGCAGCATATCGTTCGATATGCTGCGCCTTTTATACGTTACAACGGAAGAATCACTTCACAATCAAAGCCTTATTCTGCGCATCTAACCAAACTTTGAGTGGTGCAAAATAATCGATAATGGCGCTTGCATCTAGCTTATCTTCGCCTGTGACGACTTTCAATGCTTCGTTCCAAGGACGGCTTGCTCCCATTTCCAACATTGCCTCCAATTTCTTACCCGCAGCTTTGTTTTCGTAAATCGAGCAACGATTTAATGGGCCTGTGTAGCCCGCTTCGCGGCACAAAGCACGATGCAATTGGAACTGCAAAATGTGCGCGATGAAATAGCGTGAATACGGAACATCGGCTGGCACATGATATTTAGCACCAGCATCAAACCCGTTTGCTAACATCGGTGCTGGGCGTTTTACGCCTTGATATTTTTCACGCAACTCCCACCAAACTTTGTCGTAGTCCTGTGGCTTCGTCTCGCCCGCATAGACTTTCCAACGCCATTGGTCGACCAAATAGCTAAATGGTAAAAATGCGACTTTTTGTAAAGCCTTGTCCAATAACACACCGATGTCTTGTTCTGGCGCCGGCACTTCTGGCAACAAGCCTAATTTATTCATATAACTAGGCGTGGTGGACAACGCGACGGTGTCACCAATCGCTTCGTGGAAGCCATCATTGGCACCATTCTTAAACAAGAACGGCTGATTACGATAGGCCAATTGGTAGTAGGTATGACCAAGTTCATGATGAATCACCAAAAACTCTTCCGTGGTTGGTTTGATGCACATCTTGATACGCACATCGGTCAAATTATCGACATCCCACGCCGATGCGTGGCAGACCACTTCACGATCACGCGGTTTGGTGAACTGCGATCTTTGCCAAAAACTCGCAGGCAAACTTTCCATGCCAAGCGAGGTGTAGAAGCCTTCCGCCATTTTCGTCATAGCGATGGCATCAATATTTTTCTGCTTCAGGCTGTCAGCGATATCCACATTGGCAGCTGGGCCTTGCGGCTTAACTAGTGGATACAAATTGTCCCAAGACTGACTCCACATATTGCCAAACAAATGCGCGGGAATTGGACCCTCGCTAGGCACTTCGTCTTTGCCGTAGGCTTGTTGTAATTTCAAACGCACATATTGGTGCAAAGAATCGTATAGAGGCTTAACTTGCTGCCACAAGCGTTCGGTTTCTGCAGCAAATGCTTCGGGCGGCATATCATATTGTGACCGCCACATGGCGCCTGTATTGGCAAAACCCATTTCGCGTGAGCCTTTATTGGAAATGTCGACGTATTTGACATAGCGGTCTTTATACGTAGCAGCTTGTGCATGCCAACCTAGCCAAGCGTCTTTCATTTCAGCAGGATTGCGGCTCTTGGCGAGAATATTTTCTAACTGTCCAAGATTGAGACAAGTCTTGTCGTCGCCAGGCGTTTTGCAGTAAGTGGCTTTGCCGTAAGCACCGTTCATCTGGGCTGACAATTGGGTATAAGCTTCGCGGTCTTTGTCATTACTTAAACTCATATTCAATTGCAATAATTTGAGCTTGCGCTTGCTGTCAGCCGGCAACGCCAATTTATTGTAACGCCGTGCCTGTATCGCGATCTCTCCGGCGGCAGCGAGTGCTAATTCATTTGCTTGCGCAGCCATCGCTTCGGTATCGTCCGTGATATGCGTTTCATAAACCCATGCTGCTCGACCAGCCGCATTGGCGAGTTTTTCTAAGCGAGCCTCAGCCTCTTTCAAAAATTTTTCAGCTTCAGCGACGGTCGGGGCGCTTTTCTTTACTGGCTGCATGGCTTGCGTTTGCGCCAAGACTGGTAAGCTGACGAGTGTCATGCCTGCCAATATCAAAGCCTTTTT
>JAYVHZ010000652.1:0-6863 GCA_043770645.1 Undibacterium sp.
CCAAATAAAGCCGGCAAATCCGCACTGGTAACGAGCGCCACTTGAATCCGCCCATGCGCGGGTCGCTGTGAAGTTGAATTTGGCTGTGCCGAATGAAGAGTCATCGCGATTTCCTGTGATAAATAATGGCGCATCTACAACATGGTGACGGTAGACACGATAGTGAGCATCATACCCAAAGCAGCGTGACCGTATTCGTAAATATGTGAGGCATTAAGAAGCAAATAAGAACAAATATGAGAAAAGGGGGCCTAAGGCCAAGATAGCCGCAGGTTCAGATCCCACTTTTTGAAAAAATTCATGAATATCGAGTCGAAACAAACTAATAGAAAGACAGGCGAGCGCCTCATGTTCAATACCTGCGCAAACCGAACCACGCTAATTAACCAATAAAAAATATCAGCACCATTTACTTTTAATAGCGCAATTTCGTATTTACCGAGGTTTTTCGATGTTGTGTGTTGAATTGACAGCTAGAACGCTGACCTACAGAATTTTCTTTGGTTTCAAGCCCTAAGTCGACAATGTTAATTGAATCGAAAAACAACTGATAACTTTCCGTCAATCTCTTTCTCTGTTCTACTCACTTTCGATTGTCAATAAATCGATATGGAATTACCACTTCAATGCTCACAAATCAGCGACGCACGATTGAAGCAATAATCCATCAAGTCGAAACAATCATGTAGTCACAATCACAACAATCCAAATACACAATCTACATAGTTAGTCTGGGAGAGACAGATGCAAAAGAAAATTTTATCGAGTTTAATGCTCGGCTTGGTCCTGAGCGCATCAGGCAATGTCACAAGTAATGCTGCTGAAAAAAAAGTCTGGATCACCATTGGTGATGCAGCTTTTAATGAACTCAAACAACTTTCACCTAAACTCGTCATAAAAGAAAGCCGTATGGTAAATGCGGGTAGTGCTGGCTTCGCGAAAAGTGAAGGTGTCCATCTAGTGCAAATTAATGAATCGATGATGCATGCTTTGTCCGGTGCGATTCACAATAAACTCAAACGATGTGGCGGCTTCATTGCTCACGATAGCGAAACTACCGGTCTTAATTCACTGAGCAGTACAGCAAACGGTTTTGCTCCAGCGATTGCGGCAATCGTTCCATCGTACAGTATCGATAATCAAACAACAGTGAGCCCCTTGTTGACGCAAATGCAGGCGACCAATATTGGCCAGACGATTGTTGACCTTTCCGCGTTTGTGAATCGTTATTACACTACGGCAGGCGGTGTCAGTGGTTCAAACTGGATCAAGAACAAATGGACTGCTTTAGCAAGTGGCCGTAGCAATGTCACTGTTGAACAATTCACACACGCTGCATTTCCACAAAAATCTGTCATCTTGACGATACAAGGTTCTGATAACGCATCTGAAGTTGTCGTTCTTGGGGGACATCAAGATTCAATCAATACTGCTGGCACTACAGAAACAACCAAAGCTCCGGGTGCTGATGACGATGCATCGGGTATCGCCAGTTTAACGGAAGCGATACGCGTAATGTTAGCCAGCAATTATCAACCACGACGCACAATTAAATTTATGGCGTATGCCGCTGAGGAAGTAGGCTTAAAAGGCTCAGGTGAGATCGCCAGAAAATTCAAAACGGATGGTGTCAATGTGGTTGGTGTAATGCAGCTCGACATGACCAACTATAAAGGGTCGGCGAAAGACATTTATCTTTACACTGATTATACCAATGCTGGACAAAACACCTTCGTCGCCAATCTGATCAGTACTTATCAACCAACCCTGACTATTGGCTACGACAGTTGTGGCTATGGCTGCTCTGATCATGCGTCTTGGCATGCACAGGGCTACGCTACTTCGATGCCTTTTGAAACCACCATGAGCGAAAGTAACCCACGAATTCATGGCACTGGTGATACTTACGCAAATATGGGTAGCCAAGCGAATCATGCTTTGAAATTTGGTCGCTTAGCTGCTTCTTTTGCGGTGGAACTGGGCAGTGATGGCCCTGGCTTACCACCAGCAACCACGGTCTTAACAAAAGATGTTTCAGCTGCTGTCGCTGGCGCTGCTGGCACAGAAAAAAATTACAGCTTCGTGGTTCCTACCGGCGTCAGTAACTTGACTTTCAAAACCACGGGTGGCACTGGCGATTTAGATATTTATACGCAGCTAGGTAGCTTACCAACCACGACCTCCTACTTACAAAAAGCCGATGGGGCTACGAATACGGAAACAATCACGATCGCGACACCAACTGCGGGTACCTACTACTTACTTGCCAATGCATCGACAGTAGTGAGTGGCGCGTCTCTAGTCGCTAGCTATCAAACTGCGACACCTGGCAATGCTCTAAGTAGTGGTGTATCTGTCAGCGTCGGCAGCTTAGCGACAAACGCGACCAAGACCTATACCATCGTCGTACCAGCAGGTAAAACTTCTCTAACATTTAAATTGTCGGGTGGTACCGGTGATGGCGACATTTATGCCAAATTCAATGCTGCACCAACCACGACTGTCTACGATAAAAAATCGGATGGTTCTAACAATGCAGAAACCATTACCATCTCTGCACCAGCAGCGGGAACCTACTATTTGTTAGTCAAAGCGTATGCGGCAATGAGCGGTGCTAGTTTGGTGGCAACGATCCAATAAGATCGCATCAGTGATCACAAAAAAAGCCAGTGAGATTAATGCTTCACTGGCTTTTTCTTTTGAAGGATGTCCTGCCAGGTTTAGAAAGTCTTCACCAACATCAAGCGGAATGAGCGCGATTCCAAAGGATGAAAGTGGATATCCTCTTTCGGACTAGCTTCACCTTTGAGTTGCGATTCATAATAATAATCAATCGCAGAAGCGCGGCGATTCGTTAGATTAAATCCTTCCAATTCCAGCTTCAGCGTCGGGCTAAACTTATATCCTATACGTCCGTTGAGCGTGCTACTTGCTTTTGAGCGCACAGAGTTATTTTCTAACAAAGCACGTGGACCGAAATAACGTAAGCGCAAGGCACCAGACCAAGCACCCAATTTATCAACCGTCGCTGACAACTGCGCGACACCCTCGACTGCGCCGACGATACGACTACCAGCAGGATCAAAATTGCGAGAACGCGCCTTCGCATACGCGGCATCAAAATCGATCGCTAACCAATCGTTAGCCTGATATGAATTCGAGATTTCAATGCCATGGCGACGGCTCGGACGTCCTGCTTCTGTTGTGCCTGCATCACCGACAAAACTTAACTCAGAATCAAAGTCTAATCGATACAAAGATACCGAACTGTGCAAGCCTGGCAGAATCTCGGTGCGCAGTCCTAGTTCACTGCCACGCGCACGTACTAGACCCGGCGACTTACCCGTTGCTTCTAAGCTCTGCGGATCGATCGTCGTCAAAGTTGCGCGGGCATCGTTGCTATGAAAGCCGGTGCCCAAGTTCACGTAGAACTCGGTCTTATTCCACGGGCCAAAAATCAAACTCGCACTCGGACTGGTGATGTGGTCATTCGCTTTTCCGGAATTATCAAGTCGATCACCATCCACTTGAAAACGATATTGATCATATCGCACACCAACATTACTGCGAAAGCTTTCCGTCCAACCTGTGCTCATGTCCACATACAAACCCAAACTAGTTTCGACGATATGATCTTGACGTACCGTGGACAATTGCTGGCGTGCCTTAGTCTTATGCAGACCGTTAAAAATATTATCGTTTTGCAGCTGGGTGCCGATCGTGAAATCCGTATTTTTTCCATTGAAGTGCGTATGCCAGGTATGACTAGCATTAACGCCACTTGTCACCCGACGATCTGGCTGGCTGAACTGATCACCATTAATCGGATCGTCCATAAAATAGGTAAAGTTTGAATGCAAATCCAAACCATTATTGATTACATAGGCGCTGATTTTTGATGCATCATCCGATGCCGTGCGACGCCAATTACCCGACAAGCTATAGCGATGCGCTTCACCGCCATCTGTCGTATCAATCGTATCAAGACGGTTGAGCTTGCCCTGCTCTACTGCGCGCAAAGGAATTTGATCGGTCGCATTCCATTTGCCGCGATATAGCATCGCACTGAGACTAAATCCATTATTCGCAAAACCTTCGCTATAACGCAATACCGCATTCACTTTTTTGAATTTGTCTGGATTTACAAATGGACCATCATTACCAGTGAGCTCAAGCGCGTATAACAAACTACCATCGGCGAAATCAGGTGAGGCTGCGAGTAAGGCACGACGATAGGCATTTTGCCCCACCGTAAGGCTGGCAATACTTTGGCTTAAACGATTGGCATACAGCATCGCTGCACTACCCGCCGCCGAAAAATCTCCCGTCGTCGAAGAGTAAGGTCCTTTTTTAAATTCCATGCGCGCGGTTAACTCAGGGATTAGAAAATTCAAATCCGTCCAGCCTTGTCCATGGGAATGGCTACGTTGATTCACCGGCATGTCATCGAGTGTGGTACGTAAATCGGTACCATGGTCAAGATTAAAACCACGCAAATAAAATTGGTTCGCTTTACCTTCGCCACTGTGCTGACTCACGATCAAGCCTGGGATCGCTTCGAGCAATTCGCCCGGACGGTAAGTCGTCATCGACGCCAACTCTTTTTTACCAATCACGCCTGCATTTGCGGCATCGAGCAAACCCAATTGGCTAGACTTAGAACCATCGATTGCGACGCGATGCAAAACCGAATCATCCGCGTATGCATTTTGATGAAAAATGGTGGCGATCAAGCCAACAAGTATGCCTTGCTTCATATATGAAATAAAATTCTGAAAATTAAGTCACTAACTGAAAAAAAAGCGCCAACCGGCGCTCATTAATCTTACGCTGTCATTGCTATGCCATCTAAGGTAATCGCTGCTCACGTTGACTACGCGTGAAGGTGTGCGTCTGGGTCACACCATTTTTGGTGATGTTCAAAGTATTCACCTGGTCAGCCAAAAAATCTGTCAACACCGCCTGACGAATACTGACTTGCTCAGGCAAAGCGCGTTGTTCCAATTCCTGAAAAACGATCACACTATTTGGATCAACCTTTAAACCCACCCACTTCAAAGGTACAGCACCGGCAGTATCGTTCAGCACAAAATGCTTCTCAAAATATTTCTTGAACACCAAAATATCATCAGGATCACTTAAATCAAACTGGCGTTGATATAAATTCTCTAGCAAAGCCTCGACATCATGCGCCATAAAGGTATGCACAAATTCGGTATTGCCCGTATTGGGATTCATGCTGATATCAGTGATGCCAGCATGAAAACGATGTGCATGTGCGAATGCACTGAGGCCAATCGATGCACAGATCAATGTGCAAATGAACGTGCTAGCAAAGGCAGCACGAAAATTCAATTTAAAAAACCCAAAACTACGCAACATGCTTGTCTCAATTTCTCTGTCTAACCAAACCAATTTGCTGATTGGCCTGATGCGCCACCTTCACGCACCAGAAACAACCAGCAAGCTTTACCAGGGTTTACTTCTTCTCAGCGGATTTCTCTGTTTCTTTGGCTTCAGGTTTATCTGTTCTCAAAGGTGTTTTGAAATCTATCATCATATCGCTTGGTGGCGGAGGCATTTTGAATAACTCCAAGCGCGATTGTGTAATCTTTCGTGGCCAAGAATTGTTATTCGTATCGATGTCGGCAGTTTCCAAGTAAGGATCTTGCGTCAAACCGACCATAGGCTCATCGGTCACGATCAGCTTGGTAAATTTTTTGGAGTTATAACGCCAGATTTCTGCCGGTATACGTTGAATCAATTTCTTACCGCTCTTCAATTCAACTTCCAAAACCAAAGGCATGACCAAACCACCAACATTGGAGAAATCTACCAGATAAAAATGCTTGCCAGATTTCAGCATTGCTTTTTCATCTGCTTCCAAACCCTTCATCAATTCATTGTAGGTATTACGATCTTTATTGGTGACAGTGAAATCATCATATTGATTGTAGAAGTCCTTGAGTTCTGGATGTGAATCTAGGCGACGCTCCAACTTGCCTTTGTCTGCCTGATTTGATGTCGAAACCGGCTGCGAAGCAAACTGCGCACGACGCCATGCTTTTTCCACTTCTGGATCTTTAGTCGACATTGTGTATTCAACGATACCATCGATACTGATATCCACCGGATCTGTGGTGTAGAACCAGCCATGCCAGAACCAATCTAAGTCAGTACCAGATGCATCTTCCATGGTGCGGAAGAAATCAGCTGGCGTTGGACGTTTGAATTTCCAACGTTGTGAATATTCTTTGAATGCGAAATCAAACAACTCACGACCTAAAATCGTCTCACGCAAAATGTGCAAGCCAGCCGCTGGTTTCGCATAGGCATTTGGACCAAACTGCAGAATGGATTCAGAATTCGTCATGATAGGCACTTGATTTTGGCTCTTCATGTAATCAACGATGCCACGTGGTTCGCCGCGTGTACCTGGATAATTTTCTTCCCAAGCTTGCTCTGCCAAACTTTGCACGAAGGAGTTCAAGCCCTCATCCATCCATGTCCATTGACGCTCATCGGAGTTAACGATCATAGGAAAATAGTTATGGCCAACTTCATGAATAATCACGCTGATCAAACCGTACTTAGTACGCTTGGAATACGTCAACTCACCAGTCTTTTTATCCTTGGTTGGACGACCGCCGTTGAAAGACAACATAGGATATTCCATCCCGCCTTGTGGACCATTGACTGACTGTGCAGTTGGATATGGATAGTCGAGCGAGAATTTATTGTATTGTTCTATCGTGTGAATGATCGCCTGTGTGGAGTATTGTCCCCACAAAGGATTGCCTTCTTTCGGATAAAAAGACATCGCTAAACCTGTGCTAGAACCAGTCTTATAACCCTGCGCATCC
>JAYVHZ010000653.1:0-5697 GCA_043770645.1 Undibacterium sp.
ATGAATAAGACACTTGGAAGTTGAACCTTCATCATAAAAAATTGCAATTCACATAGCAAATATGCGTTTATTTTGCCCTTTATGTGACAGTCAGATGAAATTTTTGGGCTTTACGTGTGATCTGCGCAATATATGCCAATATTTTTGACATCTGCATCGGCATTTCTGCGAAAATTCGCATCTTTATTTTTTCGGCGCGCAAGCGGTTTAACACACTGGCCCAGGCGTCTCCCGTAACAGGCTTTTTGGAGACCTAAATGAAATTCCGCTTCCCCATCGTCATCATTGACGAAGATTTCCGTTCTGAAAACACTTCTGGACTTGGCATCCGTGCACTCGCTGATGCGATGGAAAAAGAAGGTATGGAAGTCCTGGGTGTGACCAGTTATGGCGACTTATCCCAGTTCGCTCAGCAACAATCGCGCGCCTCTGCTTTTATTCTCTCTATCGATGATGAAGAATTCGGTGAAGGTACGGATGAAGAAAGCGATTTCGCTCTAAAACCTTTGCGTGCGTTCGTAGAAGAAATCCGTTACAAGAACGCCGACATTCCGATTTATTTGTATGGCGAAACACGTACTTCACGCCATATTCCGAATGATATCTTGCGTGAATTACATGGCTTCATTCACATGTTTGAAGACACGCCAGAATTCGTTGCGCGCCATATTATTCGTGAAGCCAAATCCTACTTGGATGGCTTAGCACCACCGTTCTTCCGCGCTCTTGTGCATTATGCTAACGATGGATCTTACTCTTGGCATTGCCCAGGACATTCAGGTGGCGTAGCGTTTTTAAAATCACCGATTGGTCAAATGTTTCATCAATTCTTTGGTGAAAACATGCTACGTGCGGACGTTTGTAACGCGGTAGAAGAACTCGGTCAATTGCTCGACCATACTGGTCCAGTCGCGGCATCTGAGCGCAATGCTGCGCGCATCTTCAACGCGGATCATTGCTACTTCGTGACCAATGGCACATCCACATCGAACAAGATGGTCTGGCATTCGACCGTTGCGCCTGGCGATATCGTTGTTGTCGATCGTAATTGCCACAAATCGATTTTGCACTCCATCATCATGTGCGGTGCAATTCCAGTGTTCTTGATGCCGACACGTAATCATCTCGGCATTATCGGCCCAATTCCTCTTGAGGAATTCTCGATGGAAAGCATCCGCAAAAAAATCGAAGCGAACCCTTTTGCGCGTAATGCTAAAAACAAAAAACCTCGTATTTTGACAATTACGCAGTCGACTTATGACGGTGTCTTGTATAACGTCGAGACCTTGAAAGATTTGCTGGATGGCGAGATCGACACGCTGCACTTCGATGAAGCTTGGTTGCCGCATGCGACTTTTCATAGCTTCTACCAAGACATGCACGCGATCGGCAAAGAACGACCACGTGCGAAGAAATCGATGATTTTTTCTACTCAATCCACCCACAAATTGCTAGCCGGGATTTCTCAGGCTTCACAAATTTTGGTGCGTGAATCTGAGACTGTGAAGTTGGATAAAGATAGTTTCAATGAGGCTTATCTGATGCACACTTCCACTTCGCCACAATATTCCATTATTGCGTCTTGCGATATTGCCGCTGCGATGATGGAAGCGCCCGGCGGTACGGCACTGGTTGAAGAGTCGATCTTAGAAGCCCTGGACTTCCGCCGTGCAATGCGTAAAGTCGATCAAGAATGGGGTCAAGACTGGTGGTTCCAGGTTTGGGGCCCAGACCGCCTGTCGGAAAATGGCGTGGGTACACAAGAAGATTGGATGATTCACGCGGAGGACGATTGGCACGGGTTTGGTAAATTGGCTCCAGGCTTCAATATGCTCGATCCGATTAAAGCAACGATCGTTACGCCAGGCTTATCGCTCGAAGGCAAATTTGCTGAAACAGGTATTCCCGCATCGATCGTCACCAAATATCTGGCGGAGCACGGCGTTATCATTGAGAAGTGCGGTCTGTATTCTTTCTTCATCATGTTTACCATCGGCATTACCAAAGGTCGCTGGAATACCTTATTGACTGCTTTGCAGCAATTCAAAGATGACTACGATAAGAATCAGCCAATGTGGCGTATCTTGCCAGAGTTTGCGGCAGCCAATCCTCGTTACGAAGGCGCTGGCCTGCGCGATTTATGCCAAAGCATTCACGAAGTGTATAAAGCGCACGACGTTGCTCGTTTAACGACAGAGATGTACTTATCCGATATGCAACCAGCGATGAAACCATCGGATGCTTTTGCAAAAATGGCACATCGTGAAATTGAACGTGTGTCGATTGATGAATTGGAAGGTCGCGTCACAGCTATTTTATTGACTCCATATCCACCGGGCATTCCTTTATTGATTCCAGGTGAGCGCTTCAATAAGACGATTGTTGATTACTTGAAGTTCGTACGCGCATTCAATGAACAATTCCCTGGTTTCGAAACTGACTGCCATGGTTTAGTCAAAGCGGAAGTCGATGGAAAGCGCGGCTACTTTGTCGACTGCGTTCCCAGTGGCTCGGAAAATGTTGACAATTGATTTCTTGATTAGCTCGACGTAAGTCGACCGTTTATCAGCAGAATAGCCGCGTTTATAAAGCGCGGCTTTTTTGTATCTATTATTTTTTATAGCAACCTCGCTTTCGATATACAATTGTCGCCGTTCTATAATCAAATCAAAGCGAAACGATGAGCCAGCTCGGTGCCTTAACCCCAATCGATAAAGAACAAATAAAACTAGGTGAGCCTTTACCTTGGGCGGTGTTTGATGCCTGGGGCAACACATTGCATGAGGTAGGTGCGGTTATTACTGATGCCCACGAATTCGATCTCATTATTGAAGATGGCTATTTCGAAGACTTGGCCGATGACGTAAGCGCAAACGACAACACGCGCCTTCCAACACCGACGCAAGCAAGTAGCTTTTCGCAACCACCAGGAAAAATAAGCGAGCACCTCGAACCTATTCTTACCGCACCACAGAGTATTACCAACACAATCAACAACACGGATCTTAATAAAGAATCTGTGATGCTCGATTTGGACAGCGTGCGCTGGCATGTTGGCGAAACTTTCTTCCTGCAAGTTCATGATAACGCTGCAATCAGATACACGGTGCGATTGATCGGCTATGTAAAAAATCAATCTATTCTTGTGACAGCACCGCGTATCGATGGTCGTGGGGCGATTATCCGCGATGGGCAAACCTTTATCGTGCGCGCGTTTCCCGGCAAAAAAGCGTATGCATTCACTGCATCGGCTTTAAAATCGGTGTATACCCCTCATGCGTATTTACATTTATCTTATCCAAAAATTGTGCGCTGCACAGCAATTCGACAAAGTTCACGCGCGGTCGTCAAGATCATTGCTTCCGTTAGTATCGGCAATCCTGAGCAAACAGCCGCTGCGGTCCTAAATGACATTAGCATGGGTGGCACTTCAGGTTTAATCAAACAAGAAATCGGCAAAAAGAATGACACTGGAATCATTAAATTCAAGGTTAACACTGCAGGTGAAGAAGCGATCTTAAGTTTGCCTATCATCGTACGATCCATTGCAGAAACAGAAAACACACAAGAATTTCGCTATGGATTTGAATTCGTCAATATACCAACGCAATCGAAAATTATCTTATCGTCTTTCGTGCATCAAACTTTGGCTGAGATTGAATAAATTGTTTCCACATAGAAATTAAAGGTTTAGAATTCTGTTCAATAATCGGTATGTTGGCTGCCTGTACAATCGCCAGACATAGATCAAATTCACTAGATCAAGCCAAATCAAAACGATCGAGAAGTTAAAAAGAATAGCTAAGCATTTTTTGAGGATTTCATCATGACCGCCACACATCACGTGTCACCTCGCGTTACATTGAGAAGATATTCTTGGGTACTCTACCTGCCGATCATATGGATTCTCAGTGCCTGTAGTGGGCAAAATGATGACCCTAAAGCACTAAACCCAGCCCCACCTCAGTATCAAGCACCACCGATCATTAGCTCCACAGTCGCGAGCTTTAATGGCCCACGTTCCAACTACACCGTAAAGCTTTTGAGTGACAATATCAGCGTCATTGACAACGTTGGTAGTGATGGCAATGTTCAGTTAGCGACGAGTGTGCAATTACTGAAATTCACCGATGTTTCAATTAATCTCGAAATCCCCAAAACAGCGAATTCGATTGGTACGGAGAATCTCAATTCGCTGATCGAATTGTATATCGCTTATTTCAATCGAGTCCCAGATGCTGAAGGTTTGAATTACTGGATAGGGAGATTTAAGGCGGGAATGACTCTCGATCAAATCGGCGAATCGTTTTACTCTGCCGGGATCCTCTACTCTTCGCAAACCGGTTATTCGGCCAGTATGAGTAACTCAGATTTTGTTCGGATCATATACAAGAACGTACTCGGCCGTCCAAGCCCCGATCAAGAAGGTGTTGACTACTGGAGCAGTCGGCTTGACTTAGGACGCGAAACACGTGGCACCTTGGTGCAAAAGATGCTCAACTCTGCCCACACGTTCAAAGGAGACATCACTTATGGATGGGTGGCAGAATTACTCGACAATAAAGGTTTAGTTGGTAAAGAGTTTTCAGTAACGCAAGGCATAAGCTATATCGATCCCAATGATTCAGTCAGTAAAGGAATCACCATTGCAGCGACGATTACACCGAGTGACACGAGTGTCGCAAAAGGTTTGATTGACGCTTTGATTGGCCTGCCGATTAGTAACGGCATTCAGCCTAGCCCCGCCCAAGCCGCACGTTTTCTACAGCAAAGCACTTTCGGCCCAAAAGAAAGTGACATCAGCGCACTAAGCAACCTCGGTTTTTCCAATTGGTTCGATAGCCAAACCAGTGCGCAACAAACTCTCCATCGCAATTACATGGACAAGGTCGCGGAAACCCTTCCAAAAGGCTTGGCTGACTTGAATCAAAATTATTTCTTTGAGTCCTTCTGGCAGCAAGCAATTAATGGTGAAGGTCAGCTACGTCAACGCGTCGCCTTTGCTTTATCACAGATATTTGTCGTTTCATTTCAAGATAGTGGGGTGAATAATTATCCACGCGGGGTTGCTTCCTACTACGACACCTTGGGTACACATGCATTTGCCAACTACCGCCAACTCCTAGAAGCTGTGAGTTTGCATCCGATGATGGGTGTCTATCTCACATCACTCCGCAATCAAAAAGAATCTGGCACACGTGTTCCGGATGAAAATTATGCACGCGAAGTCATGCAATTGTTCAGCATTGGTTTATACAAATTAAACCTAGACGGTAGCTATGTTATTGAGAATGGTAAATTAGTAGAGACCTACAGCAATGCCGACATTACTGGATTAGCGAAGGTGTTTACAGGTTGGAGTTGGGCTGGCCCAGACAAATCGAACACACGTTTTAATGGTGGAACGCCAGATCCAAATCGTGATTGGCTACCGATGCAGGGCTATCCAAATTATCACTCCACCAGTATTAAGGCATTTCTAGGCGTAAATATTCCCGCGCAATCTCCGGCCAACCCCGAAGCGAGTTTAAAGGTGGCTTTAGATACTTTGTTTAACCACCCGAATGTTGGTCCATTCATCGGTAAACAACTAATTCAACGACTGGTAACCAGCAATCCAAGCCCACAATACATCGCGCGGGTGGCGTCAGCCTTTAACAATAATGGTCAAGGTGTGCGCGGTGATTTGAAAGCTGT
>JAYVHZ010000654.1:0-6525 GCA_043770645.1 Undibacterium sp.
GGCAACTACCGATCAAAACGCCATCATCTTAAACAAACTATGAGCACCAACTCTCCTTCACACAATGATCGTCGCTGGCGTTTAATACTCGGTAGTGAAGCCGATAATCTGCCACTCTCCCCCACCGATATCGGCATAGACCGCGCCCTGCAAGCGCTGTATGAACCCGACGATAAAAATCGCAAAGGTGGTCTGCAAAGTTCAGCGCCAACGGTGGCACGTTGGCTAGGTGATATACGCGAATACTTTCCCAGCAGTGTCGTGCAAGTCATGCAGAAAGACGCCATGGATCGTCTGGGTTTGCAACAAATGCTCATGGAACCTGAGCTATTACAAACGGTACAGGCTGATGTCCATCTGGTGGCAACGCTGCTTTCCCTCAATCGCATCATGCCTAACAAAACTAAGCAGACGGCACGACTGGTGGTGCGAAAAGTGGTTGAAGAGTTAGAGAGAAAATTAGCCAACCCGCTGCGGCAGGCCGTTTCTGGCAGCTTAAACCGCGCCGCCCGCAATTTCCGACCTCGTCACAATGAAATCGATTGGATACGCACCATCCGCGCCAATCTCAAGCACTACCAAGCGGAATACCAAACCATCATTCCTGAGCGCCGCATAGGTTTTGCACGCAAAGGACAAAGTCTGCGCGATATCGTTTTATGTATAGACCAAAGTGGTTCAATGGCACCATCGGTGGTGTATGCCAGTGTCTTTGCCGCTGTGCTCGCTAGCATCAAAGCGGTTAGCACCCAAGTGGTTGTCTTTGATACCGCCGTGGTCGATTTAAGTCACTTGTTAGCAGACCCGATTGAAGTCTTATTCGGCACCCAACTCGGCGGTGGTACCGATATCAATAGCGCCCTCGCCTACTGCCAAGGTCTAATACAAAGACCGCAAGATACGATTTTTGTGCTGATCAGTGATTTATATGAAGGCGGCAATGCCAATCAAATGCTAGCCCGAGCACAAGCCCTGGTCGATAGCGGCGTACAAGTCATTGCCCTACTCGCCCTCGATGATCAAGGCGCACCAAGTTATGATCGCCACCATGCAAGTGTCATGGCGACCATGGGCATCCCCTGTTTTGCTTGTACACCGGATCAATTCCCAACTTTAATGGCGATGGCGATTCAAAAACAGGATGTTGCTGCATGGGCTGCTAGTCAGGCCAACGTGAAATGAATGAGCTTAAGCAAAAACAAGAACAAAAGCGAGGTATCAGACGTAGCCGATTTGAATGAAAATATCTAATAAGCATCTTAAAAATACGCACAAAGCGTTTTTATTGAAACAAAAGTTGTTTTCATAAAAACGAAGCACTATAATCACTTATCTATTTTCATTTTCGAACTTCACCCTCTTTTTGAGGCAGGAGCACATCAATGTCTACCCAATTACGTCACCCAGAACCGCATATTCCCGCGTCCGAAGATCGCGGTGCTTTGGCAAAGATGGTCATGACGCTGATGGATCATTGGCAATTATCGACCGAAGATCAAGCAGCATTGCTGGGCATTGCTGCCAGTAATCGCGCGACTTTGACGCGTTATCGTAAAGGCGAAGCGATAGGCACTAATCGTGATCAATATGAACGAGTCGGTCATCTGCTCGGCATTCACAAAAATTTGCGCCTTCTCTTCCCACAAAACCGTGAGCTGGCTTATTGCTGGATGACGACTCGCAACCGTGCTTTCGATAATCTATCGCCAGTGCAGGTTGTGCGGGAATGGGGATTTACTGGGCTGTTGATGGTGCGTTCCTATCTTGATCGCGCTCGTGGCGTTTAGTTTTTTTGTCTTTCGCCTCTGACTTTCATCGACATTATCTAGCCCTGACCACGCATGCACTCTTTATTTTCCAAAGTCAAACTGCAAGATGTTCATGAAAACGTCTTTCGAAATATCGTCTCCCTCCAAGTTTCACAAGACCTGTTTGACGACTTAAGTGATAGCCCAGAAGATTGGGCATTGGCGCAACAAGTCGAGGATGAAGTGAAACCACCGACATTCGTATCCGCAACACCGATCATCCACCGACCATTTGAAGACGCACATTGGTTCAATGCAATCACCTGGCCTTTTCAACATTGGCAGGCGAGTCGTTATTCTGATGGGCAATTTGGGGTCTGGTACGGTGCAGAATCGATAGCAACCACGGCATACGAAACAGCTTATCACTGGTATTACGGTTTATTGGCGGACGCGGGTTTTCAAGAAAAAAACGTGAGAGTTGAGCGCAAGGTTTACACCGTCGCTTGCGATGCAGCGCTACTCGATTTACGCCCTTTCCACAAAAGCCAATCAGGCCTGATGCATAAGACTGATTACAGCTACACGCAAGCAATTGGCACTCGCTTACATCGTGAAGGTCATCCGGGACTAATCACCCACTCAGTGCGCAATCCATCTGGTCATTGCTATGTGATCCTAAATCCAAATGTATTGTCTGATCCACGCCATTGCTGTCACTTATCGTATCGTCTTGATGGCGATACGATTTATGTCGAAAAACAAGTGGGAGATGCTTGGTTGAGTATTTCGGTTTCTGACTTGATTTACGTCCACCAAAATATAGCCTAACAAAACACATAGCGATTCGCCAAATCAACAACAAATTCCGGCTGCAGATACGCAAAAAAAATTAGCGCAAAAATCGCTGCAATCGCAAACACGATCAAAAATTGGCGAATTGTAAAAGTGAATTTCATCTTAATGACATTAGACAGCAAGTGGCATTTTCGTATCGCGCTGTATCGCTGCTTCATTGATCGGCAAATTAATCAAAGTCGCAAAAATGCCTAAGCCGATCACAATCAACCAGACTGCATCGTAATTACCATTTTTGGTGTACATATAACCGCCGAGCCACGCACCGATGAAGCTACCTAACTGGTGTGAGAAGAAAACAAAGCCCGATAGCATGGACAAATATTTCACACCAAAAATACCAGCGATGACACCATTAGTCAGCGGCACCGTGGACAACCACAAGATGCCCATTGCGGCGGCAAAAACATACACGCTATAGGAACTCAAAGGCGCCAAGATAAACAAAGCAATCACGATACTGCGGCTGAGATAAATGCTGGATAGCAGATAGCGTTTAGGAAATATGCCACCCAATTTACCTGCACCATAAGAACCAAAAATATTGAATAGGCCAATCAAAGACAAGGCAATGACCGCTACGCTAGGATCGACGATGCCTTTGTCTTTCAAATACGCAGGCATATTCATACCGATAAACACCAATTGAAAACCGCAGACAAAATAACCTGCCAACAGCAGTAAAAACGGTTTGTGTGCAAAGGCTTCACGCACCGCTTCCATCGTGCTTTGTTGTGGACCTGTATCGATCTCACCCGGCGGCTCACGTAATTTCCATGCCATAGGCAGCATCACAATGAGCATCAAATCGGCCAATACATAGAGCGCGTTTTGCCAGCCAGCATGTTGGATCAGTTGCTGATCGACCGGCATCATGAAAAATTGGCCGAACGAGCTTGCTGCAGATGACATACCAAAAGCCCAAGAACGCTTAGACTCTGGTGCGGTGCGACCGATGATGCCACTAACTGCGCCAAAAGTCGTACACGCCAGCGCCGCGCCGATCAATAGACCCGAACCGACAATGAAAGCAATCGGATGATTTACCAATGCCATCCAGACCAAGCCAAGCGCGAATAAGATGGCTCCTAACACGATCACTTTTGCTGTGCCCAATTTGTCGGCCGCCATGCCCGCAAATGGGCCGAAAACACCCCACATCAGATTCTGAATCGCTATCGCCATCGAAAAGGTTTCGCGGGTCCAGTGATGTTCCATTGAAATTGGTTGCAACCAAAATCCAAAACCGTGACGTACGCCCATCGACAGCGTGAGAACAAAGCCGGTCGCCAAGAGTACGGTGGTTAAATCAGGAGCTAAACGTGGGCGAATCAAGGATGTCATCAAATACTTTCAGATCAAAACCATGTACCTCGATACTGGTTTTGAGATAGGCCAAAACCACGATTATAGTGAAAACCATGGTTTTGCTACGAAAACGGAAATTTAGTCCAGAGAAAGATACAAGTTATCCCAATCATCTGGCTGAAAAGCGCCTTCTCGTTTTAAAACTAATTGATGCTTTCTGTCCAAAACAAAGTGTGTCGGCGTAGATTTGATCACCCCAAAATTATCTTTGTGCGAAGCATCATTACGCCATACACTTGGAAACCGCTGCGCCTTCGGATAGGCAAGTGTAGTCACTTCATTGTACTCGTCCAGTTCCTTCTTATTCTTATCAATATTCACCCCGAGAAGCACGAATTTTTTACTACTATTCCCGAGGTAAAATTCACGCATGAGTTTCAAATCATGACTGCAAACAGCGCAATCAATCGTGAAGAAACTCACCAGTACCGCTTTCCCCGCGTAGTCTTTCAATTGAATTCTCTTACCGCTAACGTCGGTACCGACTAAGTTAAATGCTGGCGCTTTTCCATCGTTGGCTGCAAATACACTGGTCGATAAAACCAGACCAGAAACTGCAGCTGAATGCAAAAAATCTCTTCGGTTCATCATGACATTCCTTCGCTAGTTAGTACTTCTCAAATGGTAAAACAAATTACGTTATGCCACTCTCCAACATCAATTGCCTTTGCTGAGCAACATAGTCAATCAGCTCCGGAAAAAAATCCACAAACCCTTTTTCCAATATCTTGTAGTTAACTTCTAAATCAATCGATGTTTCTTTTAACAACTGACCATTACGTGACAGACGACTAGAGACTCGATGGATGGCAGTGTTCACGCCAGCAATTTCTGCATAAGATCTCAGCCAATCTTGCTCGACCAGACGAGGTGCGGTGTATGCCAAATTCTCTGGAAACAAAGAATGTCGATTCAATAAGCTTTGATAAAACTCGGTAATAAATAGATCAAGATCTAAGTCAGAATAGCGCGTCCAATGCTTGATTAGAACATGATCATAAAAAATATCCAAAGCAATCCCAGCATAACGACGTCGTTGTGCAACGAATAAGCCGCGTGCATGTTGAATGATGGGGTGTTGATCTGTATAGCTATCGATTTTTCGATGCAATAAGATTTCTCGTGCGATTGGCAAATCAAACTGCGAGGCACCATCCATTTTGACAAAATCGCCGAGCAAAGCGCCAAACATCGCATCGTCGCTATGTCTTGCCAAATAGATATGTGCCAGATAATTCATAGATGCTCGAATAAAGTTGGACCTTGTATTGTAGCGAATTACGCTGTACCCAACTGCGCTGCTTATTCAAGCAAGTAAGTCTCCCAACACCCAAACCCAGGAACTGTTGTTGGCCATTGCGATGCCGAGCTGATCGTCTCATTTCCAGTCTCAAGATAATACCGCAGAGCCCGCATGACACCGGCATGTGTCACGCACAAAACTTGCCCCCTGCGCTGACTTGTTTGCGCATTGACTTCCAAGGTAGCCCGCATTTCACGATAAAATTCGATCACCCGTGTCAAGACCTGCTGACAGCTTTCCAGTCCGCCAAACTGATAATCCCCAAAATTTCCTATCCAGCTATCATATTCAGCCTTGGGAATGTCATTCCAGGCATGGCCTTCCCGACACCCAAAATTCATTTCTCGCAAACGCTGATCGACAATCAATGGCACTTGCACAAAATGCGCGTGCAGCGCGTCAGCCATTTGTCGCGTTCGCTGCAGATCGGAAGTATAAATCACATCAGGAGTCACTCCCTGCGCGCTCATACTCGCCAACACTGTTAATGCGTCTTGCGCGCTAGCATTGACTTCAGCACGAACATCGAGATGCCCATAACACACGCCCTTTTCTATCAGGGGTCGCGCATGACGAATTAAGCACAGCATATGAGTCATCAATCAAGCCCACGCCAAAAGTACGCCGAAATAAAACGCTAGCTCACTCAATTGCTGAGTCGCCCCCAAAGCATCCCTGGTAAATCCTCACTGCTGTCCGGAATAATATTAGGGATATTCGGGAAACGCTGATGGTACTTGACTTGCACGATGCCATTGTATGAATGTACTTGAAAAAGAATGATAAGTGGTGGGCGTAAATATTCCCTCTCCCGCATGCGGGAGAGGGTGAGGGTGGTTCAGAAGTTGCATCATAATTTTTAAGGCAAAGCGGTGAAGAAATCGCTTTTTAGATTCTTAAATATCGTTAATCGAACCTGAAGCCCCCTCATCCCCGCCCCCGCATTTTCAACTCGCCGCTTGCGGGAGAAAGGAGTATCAAAACAAAACTGTCAAGAAAATTATTCCGGACAGCAGTGCGGTAAATCCTTGAATGCGACGTAATAAGAATCGAAACATCCACCAAGTCGCGAATAATGCGGCGACCGTTCCTGCTAACCATAGGCGACTTGGATGCCAATACACGATTAGCGCAAAGCAGATACACACCAAGAGACCTCTGCACAACCGTAGCGAGCGGTCGAAGGTTGGATCGAGAAGCGCACCTGTGCTAGGGCACAGCGAGCATCGCAGATTCAAAATTCGACCG
>JAYVHZ010000655.1:0-2823 GCA_043770645.1 Undibacterium sp.
ACTACACAAGCACGCACGCTAGTCCAACGCCAAGCATAGATGATGGAAATAATCATACAAGCCTGAAATCGAAGATAGAGGTAACCAAAGCGAATGATCACAAATCACTTCCTGACAGTGAAAATCTATTCAATAAAACGTATGAAATCTCAGGCTTTGTGTATTTCGATCAATCGCCTGCATCCGCAGAACTTCAAAAATTATGGCATTGGATACTCGAGACTGACGATAATCTCAACGCGCCTTTTCTCATTATTGACAAAGCCCATGCTCAACTACTGATCTTTGATAACAATGGACAATTAGTAGGCACAACGCCAGTCTTATTAGGTCTAGCCTACGGCGACAAATTGGCACTCGACACTAGTCAACTACCACTGGCGCAAGTCAAGCCAGAAGAACGCATTACTCCCGCTGGTCGCTTCAGTTTAGAGTCTGGTCATGATCTACAGGGCAATGATATTTTCTGGGTAGACTATGACACCTCGATTTCTTTACACCGAACCTTTGAAGGAAATGTAAAAGAGCGCAGACGAGAAAGATTGCTGACTCATACATCGTCAGATAATCGAATTAGCTATGGTTGCATCAATGTGCCTAAAGAATTTTACGAGAAAATCTTACGCCCAACTTTTCGGAGTACAGCTGGCGTCGCCTATATCATGCCTGAAGATAATATATTCGCGTTTCCTTTCAAATAATCAATCGCTACTAGCTTTTTTCATATGCCACCCCAACGGTATTTACCAATTCAACCGAGACTAGTACCGCTCCCCTACCTTTATCGCTATCGCCTCAGCCCGGCTCGCCACTTCCATCGCTAGCATGCACAAAGACGGCACTTTTTGTCTCCCCCCCTGCATTCTGGGCGAAGAATTTTGCATTTCATTCCCTCACTTTTGCATTTTGTGAGCTTGGCGCTTGTCGACACCGATGCCATTCTAGATACTCTCGCCGGTAGCTTTGCGGCCAGATTTTCCTTGAGGATGTTTGATAAGGCTGGTGCGCTTTTTAAGACAGCTTTGATGCGAATTAAACATTGATGGCGACTTAGCGTCAGTGAAATGTAATGAAAAAAATTTGGTTTAACAAAGTAAAAAAGCGCACTTAAAACAAAGTGAAAACGACATATTTTTACATACGACACCATCATGAAAGTAACCCATGAAATCATTAACTCTCATCACAGGTCTATGCCTGACACTGACATCTATCTCCAGTTTTGCCGCCAAACCCGAAGCAGAGATTCGACTCTCCTTCAGTGATAAGAATCCACGTGTCGTCAAAGTTGAGGTGAAGTGGCAAGCAGAGTCGCCATATATTCGGGTTGCTGATTCGGGCGCTGAACAATTTAAGGATGGTTGGGCGCATTTCATCAAGGATGTCAGTCTTAAAGACGCACAAAATCAGCCACTGACCGCCAACTTCGACGGCAAGAATAAATGGTCTACCAATGCCAAACCTGGTCAACAAGTCACTCTGCGGTACACCGTCGATATGAGTCATGATCAACATTCTTGGCCACATGGTCTAGATGAAATTGCCTATGTTAAAGACGACGCGCTTTTCTCAACGGGACAAGCCCTGTTCGTGGTGCCAGACGACGCGGAAAAATTCAAAGTCAAATTCGAAATGCCCAAGTCGTGGAAAAGTTCGACCCCTTGGCCCAAGTCTAATCAGTCTTATCAAGTCGATAGTTATGATTCTCTGGTCTACAACGTGATGATGGTCGGACGTCATCATGAGATGGTATTTAAAGAAGGCGATTTTGCCGTCACAGTGGCGGTCGGTCAAGCCCGCCGAGCTTCGGCACCGATGATAGAAAAAGTCATGCGCCCCGCGATCAAGGAATATGTGCGCTTGTTTGGCGATGTCCCGAAAAATAATTATCTGGTTACCTTACATGAAGGTCTCACCGATGGCGGTGGTTTTGATGCTAGTTACAGCTTATTGGCGAGTGAAGATTTTCATGATGGCAATGTGATCGAATGGGGACATTTGGTCGCACACGAAACCTTACACATGTGGAACGGTACTGGCATGTACCCTGCGGCCAATCTGGAATGGGTCAAAGAAGGATTTAGCGAATATTACACTTTCCTAACGCTCTACAAGCTAGGCATTATTGACGACCAACTACTATCAAAGAAATTTGAAAATCATAGCCGCCGCGTGTTTGCACATCGAGATGGCACGGCGCTGATTGATACCGTGAAAAATAAGCAAAAATACTGGGATTTCATGTACGGTGGCGGCACGATCATGGCACTCGTGTTGGATCATGAAATTCGTCAAGCGACGCAAAGTCAAAAGACCTTAGAGCATGTCATGCATCGTCTTTTCAGCTTATACAAAGGAAAATCTTTCGATTTGCAGCAATTCGTCGCGGTCGTCAATGACATTGCCGGGAAAGATCTCAAGCCGCTAATTGATCGCTATGTGATCGGTAAAGACAAACCTGATATGAAAGCCGCCTTCGCCCAATTGGGTTTTGAATTGGTGCCTACAACAACCAGAGAAATTTACCTTATCGATCAAGCAAACGGCAAAGCTCTCAGAAAAAAATGGGTGGGGCTATAAGAGAAAGAACAGTTTTTTCACATCAGTCTGATTCGATGGACATCACCAGAAGTCGAACGGAATTTCGCCTCACCTCCAAAAAAACAAAACCCCAAACATGGTCGAACGATGTTTGGGGTTTTACATACACTAAGGACTACTTAGCTCTAGGCGATCAACTTGGTTTAAGCCCCTCGTCACGTAAGACACGACGCAGAATCTTACCAACATTCGTCTTCGGCAATTCGGTGCGGAATTCGACCC
>JAYVHZ010000656.1:0-8366 GCA_043770645.1 Undibacterium sp.
CTTTGTGGGCGTATTTTTTTGGAATCAATCAAAAGTAGCCGAACTCGAGGCAGAACAAGAAAAAGAAAAAGCACGTACTGCGGCGATCGAAAAACAAGCTATGCAAGCACAGCTACAACTATTACAGGCGCAAATTGAACCGCACATGCTATTTAACACACTGGCCAATTTACAAGGATTGATCGCAATTGACCAGGCACGCGCGCAACACATGTTAGAGCAATTAATTCGCTACCTCCGCGCCAGTTTGCATTCATCGCGTACCGAGCAAACCACCTTAAAACAAGAATTTCAGCTACTGGAATCGTACTTAGAATTATTGGCCATTCGCATGGGGAAACGCCTCAGTTATCGAACCGATTTACCGCCCGAGCTCGAAACCCAAGTGATCGCGCCGATGCTATTGCAGCCACTAGTTGAAAATGCCATCAAACATGGCGTCGAACCAAAGATATCAGGTGGTAGCGTGCTGGTGAGTGCTGAGCGGCAAGGACGATTTTTGCACTTAAAAGTCATCGACACCGGCTTAGGTTTACCAGCAGACTACGATGAACACCGACGCGATGACAAGCACCAAAGCCATGTCGGCAACGCCAACGTGCGCGAGCGTCTGTTGGTTTTGTATGGTAGCGAAGCGAAGCTAAGTTTGACCAACAATGCGCCTCAAGGGGTCATCGCTCACTTATCTATTCCCCTCAATTAAAGGAGAAATTTTGTATGAAAAATATCCGTGCCCTGATCGCCGAGGACGAAAATATCCTTGCCCTCACTTTACAAAAAACGCTAGAACGCTTGTGGCCAGATTTAGACATTTGTGGCATCGCCGAAAACGGGGTTGATGCCGTGAACCAAGCCTTACAGTATTTTCCTGAAGTGATTTTTCTCGACATCAAAATGCCAGGAAAAACCGGACTCGAAGTCGCAGAAGAATTGGTCGAAGAATGGCCTGGCGACAAAGCGTTTCCCTTGATTGTCTTCGTTACAGCCTACGACGAGTATGCGATTCAAGCGTTTGAACATGAAGCTTGTGACTACGTACTCAAACCGATTAGCGACTTGCGCATCGCCAAGACGATACAACGTCTGCAACAAAAACTCGCGGATCACAGCCAACCCGTCAGTGAATTGGAACGCATGCTGGCGCATATCAGCAAGTTATCTCCCGCACTTTCGGGGCAGATCAATGCCAGCACCGAGCGCTTGACCATGATCCGTGCGGCGGTCGGCAATCAAATTCGCATGATTCCAATCGAAGCCGTTTTGTTTTTTGAAGCAACCGACAAATACATTAATGTCGTCACTGCCGATCAGGCCTGCTTAATTCGTATGAGCTTGCGTGAACTTATGCCACAACTCGATCCGCAAGTATTTTGGCAAATTCATCGCAGCTACATTATCAACAGCCGTCATCTGCAACATGCGACGCGGGATGAAACCGGCAAACTGACTGCGCAGGTCAAAGGAAGCAATCAAAAACTCCAAGTCAGTCGTGTGTACGCGCATTTATTCAAGCAAATGTAAAATGCTGGCCTCAACATACAATGAGCAACATCATGCAAACAATTCACTGGCAATGCTGTAATTTCTCAGAACTCACATCGCACCAACTCTACGCCATCTTGCAAGCACGCTCTGCTGTGTTTGTAGTCGAGCAAAATTGTCCTTACTTGGACATGGATAATGTGGATCAAAGCTGTTTGCATTTGATTGCTTGGACCGAGAGTCAAGAAGTCGCTGCTTATCTGCGGATTGTGCCGCCAGGCCTTAAGTTTACGGAAGCATCTTTAGGTCGCGTCATTACGACACAAATTGGGCGTGGTGCTGGTCTGGGGAAACAATTACTACAGCAAGGAATTGCAGCCTGCCAAGACGCCTACCCCAACAGCGGCATAAGAATTGCCGCCCAACAGTATCTGGAAAAATTCTATCAATCTTTCGGTTTCATCACGGTTTCCGATATGTATCTGGAAGATGATATTCCTCATATTGATATGCTCTTGAGCGTCATATTGAAGAAATAAGTTATGCATCACAAATCAAATTGCTGGGACTTAAACGAATGAAAAAGATGATTTTTGTTTTTTTGGGAATATTGGCATGTGCGAATGTGATGGCTAGCGAGAATGATTTTAGATGTCTAAAATCGCTAAACGCGAACAATCCGATTAGACTACGGTTTGATTTTCCTGATCAAGATGAAAAAATAGGTTATGTTACCTATCAAAAAGGTAGTGAACGAATTCAAGTTAAGAACACAAACACAAAAGAAACTCGAAAAGCTTCAGATGGAAGATCCTCAGAATTTGAAGCTGAATGGGTGGAGACAATTGCGAACAGTGAAGGTGGAAAATACTTAATAATAAATCAAGCAACTAGAATATACGACTTTAAATACATTCGGAAAAAGGACGGCAAGGTGTTTAGGTTTGTCGAAGACTTTGAGGCGTTAGTCGAGAATGGCTGCCGATGGCAAATACAAAAGTCTTCAAATGACAAGTAACATGATTTTCGAAAATTACGCGAGAACAGGCGCTTTTTTAAGTTCCACTGATTCGTGGGCGCGCTTTTCAAATTAAGGCTACACGGCCTGACACCAGAAACAAGTCAGGCCGCGTCCGATGCTAGAGTTGATACAAATAATTCAATTTCACAAATGCGCGCCGTCCTGTGCGCAAAGACAATTCCTCAGTGCGTCGCAAATGCTGAGGATTGCCAAGCAAAGCAAGATTTTCTTGGCGATTACCATAGCCAGCAATTACACTCGTTCCAGGTGCGAGTAAATAACTAACTTGCACATCGGTGTTCAATTGTTTGCCCGACTGCAAAGAACTCAAACGCGGATTGCTGGCAAGTTGGTGGTAGTCAGCGATCACGCGCAAACCTAAAAAGCGATTGTGCTGATAACTCAGTTTGGTGCGCCACATCAAGTTCCGATACACGGTACCAGTCATCGTATTTGGCGTGACTAGATCAGACGATTGCAAATCGTTCCACAATAACTTTTCCTCTAAACGCCATTGTGGATGAGGTTTAAACGTCAAGGTTAAATCAACACTTCGACCTTTTCCCATGAATGCAGCGATGCCTTCTGCTGGCGTGTAATTGATACTGTCCATCATGCCAAATTCGGTTTTCACAGTCAGCCAATCAAACCAACTTGTCCCTGTATTGACTAACCATCCTTGCTTACGGCAATCACGATTGCCATAGGTCTCAAAACCATGCCGAGTCAATACCTCGAACCAAGAATCCCGACTCGCCTCCACAAATACGCCCGCGTTGACTTCCCAATCTTGCAGTTGATTCGCCTGATTTCGCGCGATTTCCGCATGGAGAATAGCTCCTAGCTTTTGCCAATGGTTGTGCCCATCGAGATGCCATTGATATTTCGCTTCCTGAACCACTTGCTTGACATCGGTGCGCGGTAAAAAAGCCAGACTCTCGGCGAAATATTCACTGACATCCAAATACTTCAGCGTCATTTCTAACTCTTTCCCAACATGTTTCGCTTCGAAAAAATTCAAATGACCACGCTGCGAAACATCATCTTTCTGCGCTTGGCTACGTGCAAACTGGGATTGGAATATCCAGTTATCGTCCCACTGATAACGTCCATCGATACCAGCCACGGTATCGCGTGCGTCGGCGAGACGACGATTTGTGACGATGCCACCGATACTCACGTCGTGATTCACGTCATTCTGCACTCGCGCCATCGCGATATGCGCTTTGGTATTTGCATCCTCACCGGCGGCTTGATCATCGATCAACAAACCACCATAGGCCCAAGCGCCTTCACGACCAGTGATACGCACGCCAGCTTGCGGCTGGCTAATGCGACGCGAAAAAAACAGCGGCGTTGGGGTTTGAAAGAAACTCGCATTTTCTAAGAAAAATGGGCGCTTCTCGGGAAACAAAACTTCGTAACGTTTATCAATCACGATCTGTGGCTCGTCGGATTCCACTTCACTAAAGTCCGGCTTGAGTGTGATGTCAATCGCACTCGCATCACCGAGTACCCATTTGGCATCCAAGCCGACTTGTCGCTTATTTTCTTGCTGCCACCGCGGCTTTGCCAGGTCATCCGTATTCAGGGAGCGAGAATTACCAAGAAACACAAACGGATTGAGTTGTGCATTCCGTCCAGAACTCAGCTTTTCTGGGATGGTCATACCTGCAAATTGCGGCACAAAGCCAGCTTCCCGCATCGTGATATGTGGCCAATAAGACGCTTCATTCAAACGCGCAATCAAACGCCCTACTGCCACGCCCCAAGTTTGCACATCGGCATTTTTAAACCGCAAACTTTTTAAAGGTATTGCCATGCGAGTGACATAGCCATAGTCAGTCAATTGGCCATCCGACTCCCATTGCGTATCAAAATTATTATCGGGATCAAATCCTTCGGTGCGCTTAGAATCTAATTGCACGCCGTAAGGATTGACAAAAAATGTGAATGCTCTGCGTTTATCATGAAAGGTGTCCAGCTCCAAAATGACAAAATCATCGCCTTCAAAATCTTCCCGTTTGGCGATTCTGGCGCGTATTTTAGCGGGGTCGTCTTTCGCCACAAACACCGCATAAAAATGCGTGTCGTCATACGACAAATACGCGCTAGTCTCTTGCGAAGCTGGTGTGCCATCGCCCGGCGTGCGTTGCTTAAAATCTTGAATTTTTAAGCCAACATTCGCTGGCACACCACTGACAAATTCAACTAACTGGGGAGCGGATTGCGCACGAGGAATTTGCAAATTATTTTGGGCACTTGTTGTCGAGATCATCAACGACAAACTCAGTGCAATTACTATTTTTTTCAACATATTTTCTCACTGATACAAAAATATAGCCGACAAAAAAAATACGGCTTACTATTGCCGCTTCGGCATCGTCTTCGCAAAAAATGCTGCTACATCCTTGTTCATGGTTTGATGGAATGCAGCACGGTCAAACGACGCTGGGTCCGTGCAGATTGGCGGGATCTTCAAAACGCCGCATGGTACCAGAAATGAGAAATGCGCGGCGTCTGGCACTGAATGGAAATCGACCTTCGTGCCGAGTGCATCACGTATCAATTTCGCATTCGTCGCATACGGCACACTGTCATCCTTGTCACCCTGCCATAACTGCACTGGTGCACTGATTTTACTCAGTGCATCGGGACGGCTAAAAGTAAATCCTAAACCAGGTGCCGCCACAACGATGGCTTTGATGCGTGCATCCTGTTCAAACTGATCAGAGCCAGCAGGCAACTCGGCGTTAAGCAAAAAAGATTTGGCCTGACGCAGCATATCGCAGGCGAATTCAGTCGAACCTGCGCAATACTTCGCAACACCACGCAAATCAGGCGTCGCACCGGCCGCCGTCAGGATGGTAAAAGCGCCAATCGAAAAACCATAAGCACCAATGCGCTCCGCATCGATTTGTCCCCGTCCCTGCCATGTCGTCAACATATGGTCGACGGTGGCACGCAATTGCCGCGTACGACCCGTGATGTAAGCTGGTGATCCGACTGAACTCATGTCTTGAAAATTATCGCTATGCATGGGTGCTGCAACGACATGTCCTGCCGAGGCAAGTGCTAGCGCCAGGTCGGCGTGACTAGTGAGACCTCCACCGGTGCCATGCGAGATCACAACTAATGGCAACTGATTTCCTGCTACCGCACCAGCACTCGCGACTTGCATAAAAAAGCTTCCCGTCCACATCGCCGAACTTGGCGAGGTCGTTGGATACCAGATGCCAATTGCGAATGGCTTGCCATCAGAATCAATCGCCTTCACAGTTTGGAAACCGACTGGTTTCTCAGTGCGCAGTGCGGTCCCGTACAAAGTGCCGATCAACACACCGACCAAGCTGACTAATATCAAAACTAATATCCCCGTCCACTTCAATATTTTCTTGATTCGTGACGGACGCAATTCGCCTTTTTGCATTGAGCTATCTGCCTGTTGATGGTCGTTCATGATGTTTTCTCCGATGAATAATTGGAAGATTGATGGTCGTTCTGTGGTGTTGCTGATGTATGTAACGCGTGCTGCGCGGGCAATTGAACGGTAAAACAGCAGCCGCGTCCATCTAGTCCCGAAGTCAGATGTACTGTGCCGCACAGACGGGCAACGGCCTGCGCTACAATCGCCAAGCCTAATCCAGAACCCGAGATGTCCGTGCCAGCAACACGATAAAAGCGTTCGAACACCAAGCTTCGTTCTGCATCGACGATGCCGGGACCATCATCAGCAACCGACAGCGTGAGTGTTCCTTCATGCACCGACAATTCGACGGCAACCCTGCCACCATCGTGTCCGTAACGCACGGCGTTGGTCAGTAAATTTTGTACGACAGAGAGAAAAGCGTGTTGGACCAAGCTACAGCGCAATTCATCAGGCGCTTCTAATGACAGCTCAATGTTACGCGCCATTGCAGTCGGTGCGAGATTCACCAATTCCTGACGCAATAACTGCGCCACATCCAGTGTGATTGCTTGCGTCGTATTGCTTGCATCAATCCGAGCCAAATCCAACAACTGTTCGATCAGATGCGAGGCGCGCGCAATCGCATCTGTTAAATGCTGACTGGCTTCTCGTCTTTGTTCAAGATCATTTGCCATGCTCATGACATGCGCCTGCGCCGAGATCACGGCCATCGGTGTTCTCAATTCGTGCGCGGCATCTTGCACAAAATGATGCTCCCTCGCCACCTTCACGCGCAACTGGCCCAACAAGCGATCAAGCGCGTTCGTCAGTGGTCGCAATTCTGCATACTTGGTATCCAATCCTAGCGGCGTCAGATCGTCAGCACCGCGTTCTGCAATAGTCTTCGATAATATCTGCAAGGGACGCAGACCGCGCCTGACCGCCAACCACACTGCCAGTAAGACGAAAGGAAATGAGATCAACACCGATACGCCGAGATCATTGCTCAAGCTCGCTACTAAGCCACGCTGCGGAGTCAAGGGTTCACCCAGTAATACCGCCCAGCGACCCAACTCGCTGCGATACACGCGATAGCGTTTGTCATTGATCACATTCTCAACGACAGCATTATTCACGCCTTTCAATATCGCTTCGCCCGCTTCCGGGGAGACAAAAAATTGCTGCCC
This sequence comes from Undibacterium sp., assembly GCA_043770645.1. Classification (GTDB taxonomy): domain Bacteria; phylum Pseudomonadota; class Gammaproteobacteria; order Burkholderiales; family Burkholderiaceae_D; genus Undibacterium. Next base: position 7,100 of record JAYVHZ010000656.1, read on the forward strand.
TCGTCGATCTTCCAACTGCAGCAAAAAATTTTCCGAGATGCCCATGCGTTGATAAGCAGTGTTGGTTAGCGTCGAATAGCTCGCGACCATATTACGGGCTTGCTCAGGATCATCGATCTTGGACAACACCGACAATACGACCTCAGCACGCTCTCGTTGACGCTCACTAGTCGCAATTTTTCCTGTTTCCTGCCAATAGTAAAAGGCCAATAGCACCACCCAGATCAGTATCGAGGTGGGCAATAAAGTGATGCTGACGCGTCGCACCAAGCTTGGACTGAGAATTGCTTGTAGTATCTTCATGGGACCAACATATAGCCAACGCCACGCAAGGTATGAATACGCTGCGCGCCAATTTTTCGACGTAGATTTGACACATAGACTTCGAGCAAACTAAAGGCCAGCGGTTCACCAAGTGGCTCCAAACGTTGTGCTAGCACGCCCTTGGGCACCACCGTGCCTGGCTCGCGTGCGAGCTCCAACAATAATTGAAATTCACGACGCAATAAATCAATTGGCTCTCCATCCAAACTCGCACGATAGGCGCGAGGTTCCAATTGCAATGATCCAATAGTCCACAAAGCACTGGCTTGCTGCGCGTAGCGGCGCAACACAGCGCGCACCCGCGAGATTAATTCCGCCATGGCGAAAGGCTTGACGATAAAGTCATCGGCTCCGCCGTCCAAACCTGCGAGGCGATCATCCAGCCCTGAACGTGCTGTGATCATGATGATGGGCAAAGTCACACCCGCTGCCCGCCAACGCGTGAGCAAATCGAGGCCACTACCGTCAGGCAGCGATACGTCGAGCAACGCGCAGTCGTAGTCTAGGTCGGCGGCAACTTGCGGCGCATCAGCCAAGCGGCGTAGCCAAACGCTGGTGATGGCCTCAGCCTTCAGCGCCTGCTGCAGGGCAAACCCCAGATCCAAGTCGTCTTCAATAATTAGTATGTGCATGCCTGAATTATAGGCAGGTTTACCTTAAGCGAAACCAAAATTGGACAACGCTTACGTACGATAATAAAAAGCCATCAATAATCTCAGCACCAATACTTATTACCTAAAGACTCAACAACTCCTTCAACTCGGCAGCTTGTCTGCGCGAGATTTCGAGTACTTTGCCGTCACTCATGGCGACCATATAGCCATCGCGTATCGATTCTTCGATGCGGCTAATCTCACGCAAATTCACAATATGCTGGCGACTGGCGCGAAAAAACATCGAGAGCGGCAAACGTTCTTCTATACTCTGCATACTTTTTTTGATG
>JAYVHZ010000657.1:0-2168 GCA_043770645.1 Undibacterium sp.
AGAAACGCAATCTGTGTAAGGAGTTTGGTGATCATTATGAGTTAAATATTGAAAATATAAAATGCGTAACATTTTATCAGGAAAGCAAGAAAATCAAACGGAACTTGGGAACTTCTCTCAATAAGAACATCAAGCCTAAACTTGCCATTCTCTTCAGTACATACAAGCTTAGAACTTTTACTTCATCGTCATGGACACACCACAGCGCACCAAATAAAAATGCCGTTCAGCATGAACTGAACGGCATTGCTTCTAAAGTGGCTTATTTGGATAAAAATGCCACAAAAAACTTTGTCTCATCAACGAGTGATCACAGCGTAGCGCGCGCCCACACCATTGATTTCATTTGAATTGGTTTGCACTAAGACCACATGCTTCCCAGATGCGCTATGAAAGATCTGCATACCGTAAGACTGCACTCCACCGATAAGCGGTAAAGACATCGCTGTATCCGGCAAAAATAATGCCCCTGAAAAACGCAAATAGCTGGATGGTAGCGTTGGTGGATAAGGATAATTATTACTTGTACTTGGTCCCGCCTGTAGCACCAAAGTTTCATCCAAGTGCGCAGAGTTACTAATGCTTAACGGGCGTGTCACACCACTCAAGACACCTGCATATTGCAAAGTATCAGTGCGGAAATAGTTGCCGACCGAGGTGAACAAAATACTCTGATTTTCTGACAAATACAGTGGCACATTCATACTGTAATCACCGTGATATGGCGAGTCGCCAAACTTGGTGACCTGACTTGTCGTTGGATTGAACGTAAAGTAGTCAATATCAGACGGTGATAAGCCTTGTTCCATCAAGAATACTTTGTTGAGCTTGTCAGCCAATATTCCGTACTGCGTGCCATAAAACATCCCTAAATAGCCGGAAGTCTGCACGATCTTTGTGCCAGTTCTCGCATCGATAGCGACCACGGATTCACTCACCCATTGACCGCCTGTCTGTCCGATCAAAAAGACCACGCCGCTATTCATTACGAACAAATCAGTCTGTGCACCACCCGTGGAGCTAGAGCGTATGATCGATCCAGTTACCAGATCAACCAAACTCACTATTCCTTCATGCAATACACCAGCCAACTTACCATCTGGACTCAAGCCTAAATTTTTAACTGGTAGAGGCAAAGCGACCGAACGAGTTGATCCAATAAAGGGATCAACAATGCGCAATGTATCTGGGTTGGTTGCGGTCACAATCAATTTATCCAAACCCACACTATATTTGACGCGGTCTGGAACGAAGTTCAGCGACACAGAACTATTGATGGTCGACAGCACCAACACATTGAGATAGGCGATACTCGAGGCACGACCATCACTGACAGTGACAGCGACTGCATAATTGCCTGGCAAATCTGGGGTAAAAGCTAACGCGGATGTATTAACATTAGTGATCACTGCGTTACTACCGACCGGCTTAGCATCAATGGTCCAGGTAAATCTGAGTGCATCACCATCTTCGTCATAACTCAAATCTGCGGAAGCATTGACGACAGAGCCTGCCAACACCGACATACGGTCACGATTAAGCAAAGCAACCGGTGCATGCGTACCAATATCGACACCGATAGTGCGCTCAGAATAGGCACCGTTCGTATCAGTTACACGCAGTCGGAATACATAGGATCCCTCTTTATCAGCAACGAATTTGGGATCAGCGATTGACAAGGATGACAAGGTCGCCGTGCTTCCCGATGGACGTGCATCAACACTCCATAAATAGGACATCGCGTCACCATCAAGATCGCTACTAAGGCTTCCACGCAAAGTGAGTTCCGTGCCCAAGCGAAGTAGAATGTTTGGCGCGGATGCTTGTGCATTCGGTGTCGCGTTTGAGCCGATATTCGCGACAGGACTACGATTATTTGCCGTCACGCGTTTTATGTATGTGGACTGCGCTCCTTGCGTATCGGTCACAGTTAAGCTCACCACATAAGTCCCCAATGAATCGGGAGTGAAACTCGCGACATTGCCGGAAGCCGACGACAACACGGCCTTGCTACCATCTGGCCGAGAGCTCATCACCCAAGCCTTGGTTAGCACCTGACCATCGGCATCGCTACTGGTCGCACCGTCAAGCACAATGTTGTAGCCGATCGAGGTCGTCATACTGGTATCGCCAGCGGCATTGATGACCGCGGTCGCACTAGTGATCAC
>JAYVHZ010000658.1:0-10938 GCA_043770645.1 Undibacterium sp.
GGGTTTGCATTTTTACTCGCTCAATCAAGCAGCAGCGACTACGGCGATTTGGCAGCGTTTAGTATAAAAAGCAGCAAGTCAATTTAGTAATTTCAAGTACACTGTGACCACGGCAATTCATATTGTCGTGGTTTTTTTTATGTGCTTGAGGCTTGCTATGTTGAAATCAAACTACAAAAAAATAATACTTGTATTGTTAGTCGTCTTGCTTTTCTATGGAGTTTTTTTTCATGGTCAAACTGAAAATAGCCATAATGCACCCGCGATTTTGAAAACAAGTAATTTGCATGGAAGTAAGCAACAGATCGATATACCTACTGAGATCAAGAACGAGAAGAGTAAGCTTTCAATTGGCGCATCCGAGGTCGCTGCCTCCTCTAAAAAAATCAATGACGCTTCTGAACTTTGTGAAGATCTACTAAGTAATTCAAATGATCGAGTCTCATATGAGCAATTAATGAGACAAATTCAGCAGAGTTTGAAGCGCGCTGATCCCGATGTTACGCTGATTCTTCAACGGTGGGCGAACGATAGTGATCCACGTCGGCGCGCTGCTGCGCTCAGTTTATTGGCGACTAAACAGTACGAGGATTTCAGACAAAATTTTTTAAACACGCACGCTAATTGTGAATCTAGTCGTGAATGTGAACTTCAAATGCTCAAGTTAAGTAACAATGCTGTTCGTTCAGAGCTTGCCTCCATAGCAAAAATGGCGATTTATTCCTCTGATCCCATCGTCTATGGAATGGCGTTTAATGCTTGTAATGCTTGGTCTGATATGACGATTGATTTTTGTGCGCAGATTAGTGCTGCACAATGGGCGCGCCTTGATCCCGATAACGGAATCGCATGGATGCGAACCTTAGAGCAACTGGGCGCTGCAAGCGGGAAAAATCAAAGTGCAATTGAGAATGCTTTGTATCGAATTTCCCAGGTAAATCGTTTTGATGCGCACTTTGATATTATGAATAATTTGCCAGAAGACGAACTAACTCGATACGATTATGTAACACGTACCAGTATAGAAAATTTGGTGACACTTTATTGGGCAAATTCTCCACTGCCAGCGTATTCACCTATTGTAAATGCATGCAAAGGTGCTGTTCTGAATGACGCGAATCGTCGTTACATGTGTGAACAAATTGCAGGTAAATTGCAACGCGAAAATAGTTTTTTGATCGATCGGGCAGTGGCTCGTCGACTTGGTGAAAGCTTAGGATGGGAAAAATCGAAAACGCAGGCAATGTCAGATGAATTTGATGCCATCAAAGGAATGATGATTGATCAAAATCGGAGTAACGAGTCACAATTTGCGACACATGAAGGTAAACTTCGAGCATGTAAAACAGAGCTCAATAAGCTGAGTTTCACGCGTGCGCAAATGAAAGATGGCGAGTTTAAGTCTCTAAGCGGTGAAGTTGCGAAATATGATGTGTCAAGGGAAGCGCTAATTCGACTTGCCCGCGAGTCCCGTAAGAATTAGTCGCCTTTTGCATGTACTGTGGAGGATGCGCTGGATATACTCGCGGAGCAAGATGCCAGCTGAGCCTCTACTACAATAGATATTTATTCGTTTTAGGCGCTGAAGAAGAGTTTCTCGAGTTCTACACCCGGTTCCTCCGCCCGCATAAAAGCCTCGCCCACCAAGAAACTATGCACATTCGCATCACGCATACGCTGCACGTCTGTTTTATTCATAATGCCTGATTCTGTGATGACGAGTTTGCCATCGGGAATACGTGGCAGCAAGCCCAATGTCGTATCGAGTGTGACATCAAAAGTGCGCAGATTGCGATTGTTGATACCGAGCAGATCCGTTTTCAGTTTTAAAGCAGTATCTAATTCTTCACCGTTATGCACTTCAACTAATACGCCCATACCGAGTTCATGCGCACAGGCTTCGAGCTCTGCCATCAAGCCGTGATCGAGTGCTGCGACGATCAGCAAAATACAATCCGCACCCCAATTTCTGGCTTGATACACTTGATAAGGATCAATCATGAAGTCTTTGCGTAAAACAGGCAAAGTACATGCGGCACGTGCTTGCTGCAAATAGATTGGTGCGCCCTGAAAAAATACTTCGTCGGTTAATACGGATAAACAAGCAGCGCCATGTTGAGCGTAACTTGCCGCGATCTCTGCGGGTTGAAAGTTTTCGCGTATCACGCCCTTCGAGGGTGAGGCTTTCTTGATTTCTGCAATAACCGCTGCCTTGCCTATGGCAATTTTATTGCGTAGGCTCGCTTCAAATCCGCGCAATGTTTGTTGTGCTTCCTTGTTGCTTTCTACGTCAGCACGCAAGCTGGTGTAGCTTTGCACTTTTTTATCGCGCGCGACTTCTTCTACTTTGACTTCGAGAATTTTGTTGAGTATGTCTGACATCGGATTTCCTGAATCTAATTTACTTAAGACGCTATTAATTCTTTGAAACGTAGGACGGGTTGCAACCCACCATTTCGTAGTAGTTTTATTCGTGTGGGCGGCGGGTTGTAACCGCCCTATATTCGAATTATTTACTTTCCCAACTGTTGCGTGACTTCGACTAGCTGATTTAACTTCGTCAACGCTGCACCGGAGGCGATTGCCGCTTGTGCTTTTTTCACGCCATCGGCAATGGAATCAGCAATGCCTGCGCCATATAAGGCAGCACCAGCGTTCAAACTGACGATATCGGTCGCCGGCCCAGGTACATTATTTAAGACTTCGAGAATGCGTGCTTTGGATTCCTCTGCGCCAGATACTCTCAAGCTGCGATTCGAGACCATTTGCAAACCAAAGTCTTCAGGATGAATATCGTATTCGCGGATTTCACCATTGACTAATTCACCGACCATGGTTGGTGCACCGAGCGACACTTCATCCATATTGTCGCGACCCCAGACAACGATTGCATGTTGCGCGCCTAAGCGTTGCAAGACACGTACTTGAATGCCGACCAGATCAGGATGAAACACGCCCATCAAAATATTCGGTGCGCCGGCAGGATTGGTCAGTGGACCCAGAATATTAAAAATCGTACGCACACCGAGTTCACGGCGCACTGGTGCCGCATGTTTCATCGCCGCGTGATGATTCGGTGCGAACATGAAACCGATATTGGTTTGCGCGATTGATTGCGCAATTTGTTCTGGTTGTAAGTTGATGTTTACGCCCAGCGATTCGAGCACGTCGGCGCTACCAGATGAAGAGGATACGCTGCGACCGCCATGCTTAGCGACGCGCGCTCCAGCCGCAGCGGTGACGAACATCGATGCGGTGGAAATATTGAAGGTATGTGCGCCATCGCCACCAGTGCCGACGATATCAATCAAATTCTTCGTGTTTGCCATCGGCACTTTGGTCGAAAACTCGCGCATGACTTGTGCCGCTGCGGTGATTTCGCCTATGCTTTCTTTCTTGACGCGTAAGCCCATGGTGAGCGCCGCAATCATGATCGGCGACATTTCTCCACCCATGATTTTGCGGAACAGTGACAACATCTCATCATGGAAAATTTCGCGATGTTCAATAAGGCGGGTTAAAGCTTCTTGCTGTGAGATAGTCATCTTATTTCCCCAATAAAAAATTCTTTAATAATGCGTGACCGTGCTCAGACAAAATTGATTCAGGGTGAAATTGCACGCCCTGCAAATCAAAAGTTTTGTGGCGCACACCCATGATTTCACCATCTTCTGTCCAAGCAGTTACCTCTAAACAATCTGGTAAGCTTGAGCGTTCAATTGCCAGCGAGTGATAACGAGTGATTGTGTAAGGACTAGGCAAATCGCTGAACACGCCAACGCCCGTATGCGCAATCGGTGAGGTCTTTCCATGCATAACTTCTTTAGCGCGAATGACTTTGCCGCCAAAAGCTTCGGCGATACTTTGATGGCCGAGACAAACGCCGAGAATAGGAATCTCACCAGCAAAGCGCTTCAGAACAGGTACGGAAATTCCCGCTTCCAAAGGTGTGCAAGGGCCAGGAGAAATACAAATGCGATCAGGCTTCATCGCCTCGATTTCTTCCAGCGTAATTTCATCATTACGATACGTGCGAACTTCCTCACCCAACTCAGCAAAATATTGCACGAGGTTGTAAGTGAAGGAATCGTAGTTGTCTATCATTAGTAGCATTTTTAAGGGCCTCGCCGCAGAGGCGCAGAGGGCGCAGAGTTATGAAAATTGTTCACGACCCGCTTAATTCCTTCGCGCATAGTTGTTAAGTTAAAATTTAATAACAAGCCCAATTCCAGATTACGTAATTTTAGGTACGTAAGTAATTGGGCTAAATGTACTGGTTGTATTTTCTCTATGGATTTCAATTCCACGACTATCGTGTTTTCTACAAGCATATCTAAACGAAATCCAGTACCCAAATTTTGTCCTTTGTAGATCACAGGAGCCTCAACTTGAGTTTGCACCTCTAAGCCTCTTAAAGAAAGTTCATGAGTCAATGCTTTTTCGTAAACGCTTTCTAAGAGTCCGGGCCCTAACTGCGTATGCACTTCAAACGCAGCACCTATGACTTCCGAAGAAATATCATTTGGTTTTCTCTGCGTACTCTGCGCCTCTGCGGCTAGCTTTTCTTTTGGCATTTAGATATCCCCATCCAATCCGTCTTGTACCTGCTCAGCCGCACGCAACATTGCACGTGCCTTGTTCTCGGTCTCTTGCCATTCCATTTCCGGTACAGAGTCTGCAACTACACCCGCTGCGGCTTGTACGTACAACATGCCGTCTTTCAACACGCCGGTGCGGATCGCAATCGCCAAATCCATTTCGCCGCCAAATGATAAATAGCCGCAGGCACCGCCATAGATGCCACGTTTGACGGGCTCGAGTTCGTCGATTAATTCCATTGCCCGAACTTTCGGTGCGCCAGATAAAGTACCGGCAGGGAAGGTCGCTTTGAGGACATCCAAGTTAGACATATTCGGTTGCAATAAACCTTGCACATTCGAGACAATATGCTGTACGTGGGAATACTTTTCGATCACCATTTTTTCGGTGAGTTTGACGCTGCCGGTTTGCGCAATGCGGCCGATATCGTTGCGCGCTAAGTCGATCAACATCACGTGTTCGGCGATCTCTTTTGGATCTGCCAATAACTCAACCGCAAGCTCTTCGTCACGTTCTGGCGTTGCGCCACGTGGTCGTGTTCCAGCTAATGGACGGATCGTAACTTTTTTATTGCCATCGCTAAGCTGCTCATTGCGGACCAAGATTTCTGGTGATGCACCGATGATGTGCATATCGCCGAAATTGTAGAAATACATATACGGCGAAGGATTGATCGAGCGCAGTGCACGATATAAAGACAGCGGTGAATCGACATAAGGTTTCTTGATGCGTTGGCCGATTTGTACCTGCATTAAATCGCCTGCCATAATGTACTCCTTGGCTTTGAGCACCGCTTTCAAATAATCTTCTTTGGCGAATTCGCGTATCGCTTCGGTGCGCACTGATGCGGAGGTGATAGGAACATCAACGCTACGGCGTAACATCGCCCGTAAATCTTTCAAGCGTTGGCGCGCTTTGCTCCACGCTTCTGGTTGTGTCGGATCGGCATAAACGATCAAATATAATTTACCAGAGACATTATCGATCACCGCAAGTTCTTCGGTGAGCAAGAGTTGAATGTCAGGCAAACCGAGATCATCTTTTGGCGCGGTTTTTTCTAAACGCTTTTCCACATAACGCACGGCATCGTAGCCAAAATAGCCAGCCAATCCACCGCAGAAACGTGGTAAGCCTGGGCGCAAGGCCACGCGGAAACGGGATTGATATTCAGCGATGAAATCTAAAGGATTGCCTTCATGCGTTTCGACTACTTGTGCGTTCTTGATGACTTCGGTGTGAAATCCGGTGGAGCGTACTACGGTGGATGCAGGCAAGCCGATAAAGGAATAACGACCGAAGCGTTCACCGCCCTTGACTGACTCCAGCAGAAAGCTATTTTTGCCGCCATTGGTGGCTTGCGCCAGTTTCAAGTAGAGCGTGAGTGGCGTTTCTAGATCGGCAAAGGCTTCTGCGATCATCGGGATACGATTGTAGCCTTGTGCGGCCAAGGATTTAAATTCGAGTTCAGTCATGATGTATGTGCGTTAAATGTGTTTGACCGAAAAGACCACATTCGATCAGCGCCAGACGTCAGGAATGCAGACGAGGCTAGCTCCAAAATGTGAAATCAAAAGGTCGAAACGGTACAGCGAAAATTGTCAGAATCTTGTCAAAGATGACGAGAGATGAAAAAACGTCGTTGGCGCGAATCAGGGTTTGGATAAAACTCAGACACACAGACGAAAGCGCCCACGCTGGTCAGGTAGATTGCCAGCGTCGCCATAGCCAGGCCTCAAAAGTGCCTGGAGTAGTTGATGGACGTTTCTTATCGAGGAACATTCTAATTTTGTTAGAAGCTTGATGAAATTATTAGGGTTTTTTCACTGAGTAAAAATTGTGCAGCACTCAGTAAGGTTTCGACTATACCATCACTTTCAATAGTTTGTACAGCCTCGCCGTGATTGTAGCCATACGGCACGGTCAGCACTGGACAGCCCGCAGCACGCGCGGCTTTGGCGTCGTTCGATGAATCTCCAATCGCGACCACCTGTGCTGGTGCCAAGTGAAAATCGAGGCAAACTTGTAACAGCGGTAAAGGGTCAGGTTTTTTGCGCGCCAAAGAATCGCCGCCGTACACGATCTCAAAAAAATCGCTGAGGCCTTTTTTAGCGAGCAATGGTGTAGTGAAAGCGATGGGTTTATTCGTCACACAAGCCAGACGTAATCCTTGTGCTTTGAGTGCTTGCAGGCCTTCAATGACATCGGGATATAAAGTGCTGTAGTCCCCATTGATCGCCAGATAGTGCTTTTGGTAGCTCGCCATTGCTTGTTCAAAATGTTTTTCAACTTGATCTGGTGCGAGATCGGTCGATAACACACGATGGATGAGATTTTCTGAGCCTTTGCCGACGAAGTTGGTGATGGTGACGATGTCTAATTCTGGTAGTGAAAATTCTGCGCGCATGCGATTGATGGCGACGAGAAAATCTGGTGCGGTATCTAGCATCGTACCGTCTAGGTCGATGATGGCGGCTTGGATGTCTTGGAACTTTTGTTTAGTCATGGAGCCCAATTTCTTCATTAGTCATTCTGCGTGCTGGCGAAAGTGCACTGAAAACTACGCCATTAATGTAGCTCTTGTGGAGAAAGAAAAATACACGCCGATTAGCTTTGAAAACTATGTGATGTAGATCATCGCTCATTTGCCAATGCCAAAAACCAATTTTTACCTTCTCTTTTCCGATAGTGGTTTCTAGCTCCCCATACTCTGGCCGGGCTAACAGCTCCGTAGAAGTTAGCCCCACTAGTTGATATGCGATATTGTCTATTGTTTGTTGGTACGAATCGTCAAGTTGGTTCATCTTATATCGACCTACTAAATTTAATTCACCAGAGCCAACTCACCCCGCATAGCATCAATCACAGCCTTATAATCAGGTTTGCCAAAAATCGCAGATCCAGCCACAAAAGTATCCGCACCTGCCGCAGCGATTTCACGAATATTGTCCACTTTCACACCACCATCGACTTGCAACATAATATCGCGACCAGATTCATCTATTAATTTGCGCACGGCAGCGATTTTTTTCAAAGTATGGGGAATGAAAGACTGTCCGCCAAAACCAGGATTGACCGACATCAGCAATATCAAATCCAGTTTGTCCATCACATGTTCCAATACATGCAAAGGCGTTGCCGGGTTAAACACTAAACCTGCTTTGCAGCCGTGATCGCGAATTAATTGCAGGCTGCGATCGATGTGTTCAGAGCCTTCTGGGTGAAAGCTAATGATGTTGGCACCGGCTTTGGCAAAGTCAGGAATGATGCGATCAACTGGTTTGACCATCAAATGCACATCAATCGGCACTTGCACATGCGGACGAATCGCTTCGCAGACCAAAGGGCCTATCGTCAAATTCGGCACATAGTGATTATCCATAACGTCAAAATGGATCATGTCCGCACCTGCGGCAACGACGTTTCGAACTTCCTCGCCAAGGCGAGCGAAGTCAGCAGAGAGAATACTAGGGGCGATGCGGTAGCTTGTCATATTGAAATCTCGAATAAATACACAAAATAATAGATTTGACAGACGAAATGTCTTGAATCCGTTATTTTACTCCTGCGAAGAATGCTGTGCTCTTGTAAGATGCACGTTTTAAGCGCTTTCTGAATGCAGATAAACACACATTCAGCGAGTGCTTGGCTCGGTTTTCTTTGTATTTGCCATTGATTGGTGCGAGGTTTTATGTCTAAGTATGAATTTAAAGTGTCGGTCGTGACGCAGTATCTGGAAGAACAATCGAATCCGGATAAGGCGCATTTTGTATTCGCTTACACGATCACGATTAAAAATACCGGTGATATTCCGGCGCAGTTGATTTCGCGTCACTGGATCATTACCGACGCTAATAATAAAACGCATGAAGTGCAAGGCTTAGGCGTGGTTGGGCATCAACCTCTACTTAAACCGGGTGAGGCATTTGAGTACACCAGCGGTAGCTCATTAGAGACACCGCACGGCACGATGCAAGGGACTTATTTCTGCGTCGCGGAAGACGGACATAAATTCGATGCGCTGATTCCGGAATTCGTTTTATCTTTGCCACGCACTTTGCATTAAACCCGAGGCTGCTTGGGTTTGCCTTAGTTTTTATCTGTTTCGCTAGTTTTTTTCGTGTTTTTATTCGATGGTTTTTTTCCTGAAAACATCGTCCACCAAACGAGAAAAGCAAATAAACCGAAAGCGCCTAAAGCTTCGACGGCCAATAACCACATAATTAATCCTTTATGAATTCTTTGTTCGAACAAAAACGCATTTTAGCAGCATCGCTGATTTTGACTTTGGCGGCTTGTACGACGCCACCGAAACAGCTGCCAGCGGAAACAAAGCCAGTAACGCCGCCTGTGACGACTGTCCCGCCAACGGTACCTCCAACCCCAACGCCTAAATTGGTGCCGATCACGAATTACACTCAGGCTTACAAATTAAGTTCTTACAGTGAGATGCCTGGTTGGGGTAATGATGATTTACGAGAAGCGTGGCCAGCCTTTGTTAATTCCTGTTCGGCTCTCAAGAATAAAGTAGAGTGGAAAGACGTGTGCGGTTCGCTAAAGAATGTGGAGCCGAAAACTTCAGCTTCTATTCGAGCATTCTTTGAAATGAATTTCTCCCCTTATCAAGTAAAGCATCTTGATGGCGCAACGGATGGTATGGTTACTGGCTATTACGAGCCTTTGCTGAAAGGTTCTCGTACCAAAAGCGGTGCGTATCAGACTGCCTTATATGCGGTACCAAATGATATGTTGACGATTGAGCTTGGTAGTGTTTATCCCGATTTGAAAAATATGCGTTTGCGTGGACGACTAGTTGGTAATAAGGTCGTTCCTTACGCTTCGCGTGCTGATATTTTGCCTTTTCTTGCTGGTAAAGAATTGGTATGGGTTGATGATCCTGTAGATGCGTTTTTCTTGCAAATACAAGGATCCGGTCGTGTGCAATTGAATGACACAGGCGACACAATACGTGTTGCTTATGCTGATCAAAACGGGCATCCATATAAATCCATCGGACGTTATTTGGTGGATAAAGGGGAATTAACATTAGACCAGGCTTCGGCTCAAGGTATTAAAGCTTGGATTGCGAAAAATCCGGCGCGTCAGGATGAGTTACTGAACGCGAATCCTAGTGTGGTGTTTTTCAAAGAAGAAAAATTGCTGGATCCGAATATAGGGCCGAAAGGCGCTTTGGGAGTGCCATTGGTGCCGCAAAGATCAATTGCGGTTGATCCAACGCAATTGCCCTTGGGTGCGCCAGTATTTTTGTCGACTACAATGCCACTCAGTAGTGAACCACTACAAAGATTAATGATGGCACAAGATACAGGTGGCGCAATTCGTGGCGCAGTACGCGCTGATTTCTTTTGGGGTTTTGGACGTGAGCCGGGTGAATTAGCGGGCCGTATGAAGCAGCGTGGGACGATGTGGCTGTTGCTGCCTAAGACTTTTGAAGGCAAGAATAATTAAACTCATTTATATATTGGAGTAAGTAATATGGAATACCAGAACATACTTGTAGAGACGAAAGACAAAGTCGGTGTAATTACTTTAAATCGCCCAAAAGCTTTGAATGCTTTGAATGATCAGTTGATGGATGAATTGGGTCGTGCCTTATTCGCTTTCGATCAAGATGAGAATATTGGCTGTATGGTGATCACTGGTAGTGAGAAGGCTTTTGCTGCGGGTGCTGATATTGCAGCGATGGTCGACTATAACTATATGGATGCGTACAACGGAAATTATGTTACTAAGAACTGGGAACATATTTTACGCGTGCGCAAACCAGTGATTGCGGCAGTGGCTGGCTACGCTCTCGGTGGTGGTTGTGAGTTGACGATGATGTGTGATTTCATCATTGCTGCTGATAATGCAAAATTTGGACAGCCAGAGATTAAATTGGCAACCCTGCCGGGCTGTGGCGGGACTCAGCGCTTACCTCGTGCCATCTCCAAATCTAAGGCGATGGATTTGTGTTTGACAGCACGCTTGATGGATGCGAATGAAGCGGAACGTGCGGGCTTGGTGTCGCGTGTTGTGCCGTTAGATAAGTTAATGGAAGAAGCTTTAGCTGCGGCGACAACGATTGCTTCTATGTCTTTGCCGGTAGTGATGATGATTAAAGATGCGGTTAACCGCTCATTTGAATCTGGCTTAACAGAAGGTGTTCATTATGAGCGCCGTTTGTTTCATGCAAGTTTCGGTACCCACGATCAGCGCGAAGGCATGAGGGCATTTTTGGAAAAGCGTCCAGCTAATTTTCAGAATAAGTAAGCATTCCGCTGTGTAATAGCTATTCAGGCCTGTTCTATAAAGCGCTCCGCTTAAGCGCTCCGCTTGCGG
>JAYVHZ010000659.1:0-7056 GCA_043770645.1 Undibacterium sp.
TGCGGCAAAGTTTTTTGAATTATTCGATAGCATGACTAGTTTCCTCAATCAAATTTTCAACGAAGATGCCATCACAGGTTTGCAGCGCATACCCGATGGCAGTATCGATTTGATTTTGACCGATCCTCCCTACGGCTTGGGTAAGGATTACGGTAACGATTCAGATAAACAAGAAGCGGCCGATTATCTGGCATGGACTGAGCGTTGGATAGATGCCGCGCTGCCTAAGCTCAAACCCACCGGATCACTGTATATCTTTTTGACCTGGCGCTATTCGCCGGAAATCTTCGTGATGCTGAAGCAGCGCATGACGATGATTAATGAAATTATTTGGGATAGACGCGTGCCATCGATGGGCGGTAGTACCCGCAGTTTTTCTTCTGTGCATGACACGATCGGTTTATTCGTTAAATCCAAAAGCTATTATTTCGATTTAGACTCGGTGCGAATTCCGTATGATGCAGCGACCAAGAAAGCACGTTCGCGTTCTATCTTTGTTGGCGCGAAATGGTTGGAGCTAGGTTATAACCCAAAAGATTTATGGAGTGTCTCGCGCCTACACAAAGAAGACGCAGAGCGGGTAGAGCATCCTACGCAAAAGCCTTTAGAAATTATTCGACGCATGTTGCTCGCATCTTGTCCTGAAAATGGTGTCGTACTCGATCCGTTTATGGGCAGCGGCACCACCGCGATTGCAGCACGGCGTTGCGGTCGACAATTTGTCGGCTTTGAATTAAATCCAGAATACTGCGCCATCATAGCGGCGCGTCTCTCATCGGCAGAAGCAGAATTACAAATTCTGAATAATCAACCGACCGAACCAGTGCGAGCTAAACCTGTGCTGGCCAAAGCAAGTAAGCGTATTAGTAAAGCTAAGACTAAAACGGTAGCTGTTAAGGCGAAAGCCAAAGGTGTAAACACTGCGGTTCGTAAGAAGAGCGTAGTAGCACTTGAAACTTGATTCCGGTTTGAACGAATAGCCAAAATTATTCCTAAAAATTATTCACCGATTTTTAAAACGAGCAAAAGCCTCATGTCTTTAGTAGAAAATATTATTCGCGCTGATGTGCGCGCCTTGTCGGCTTATCACGTGCCGGATGCAACGGGTTTTTTGAAACTCGACGCGATGGAAAATCCCTACACGCTAACGCCAGAATTGCAGCAAGCACTGGCAAAACGTTTATCGGAAACCGATCTAAATCGTTATCCTGTGCCAAGTTACGCTGGTATCAAAACAGCGCTAAGCATGCATTTCGGCGTACCTGAGGGTTACGATCTGGTGTTGGGAAATGGTTCAGATGAGTTGATCGCTATGATCAGCATTGCTTGCGCCAAGCCAGGCGCAAAAGTATTGGCACCCTTGCCTGGTTTTGTGATGTATGCGATGTCTGCCAAATTTGCAGGTATGGAATTTATCGGCGTTCCACTCAATGCCGATTTTACGTTGGACAAAGCTGCGATGTTGTCAGCGATTGCCGAGTATAGACCTGCAGTAACTTATTTGGCCTATCCGAATAATCCTACCGGTACTTTGTTTGACGCGGCGGATATGGAAGACATTATCCGCGCCGTTGGCGATACTGGCTTGGTGATTGTTGATGAAGCTTATCAACCGTTTGCACAAACCAGTTTTATGTCACGCTTGCCAGAATTTACGAATCTAATTGTGATGCGCACCGTATCCAAATTAGGCTTGGCGGGAATTCGTTTGGGTTATATGTCGGCATCGGCAGAATTGCTAGAAGAATTCGATAAAGTCAGGCCGCCGTATAACATTAATGTGTTGACCGAAGCAGCGATTATTTGCCTGCTCGAACATGCTGAAATATTTGAGGCGCAAGCGACACAATTGCGCGCTCAGCGCAGTGAGTTGTCTAGTCAACTTGCGGCCTTGCCAGGGGTAGAAGTTTTCCCTTCATCTGCGAATTTTTTGCTGGTACGGGTGACAAATAATGCGAAAAGTGAGACTTATGGCAATGAAGTGTTCACAAAATTACTGGAACAAAAAATTTTAGTGAAAAATGTGGGTAAAATGCATGGTCTTTTGCAGAACTGCTTACGCATTACCGTCAGTACGCCAGAAGAAAACGCCTTATTTTTAAAAGCATTCACCGTAGCTTTAGTTGTTTAAACTAATAGCGAACAATCACCAGCTAAACTCATCATGCAACGTACAGCGCAAGTTACACGCAATACCAACGAAACCAAAATTCGTGTCGCCATCAATCTCGACGGCACTGGCAAACAATCCTTGAAAACCGGTGTGCCGTTTTTGGATCACATGCTGGATCAAATTGCTCGTCATGGTTTGATTGATTTGGATATCGAAGCCGATGGTGATTTGCATATCGATGCGCATCACACGGTGGAAGATGTTGGTATCACGTTAGGCCAAGCATTCGCGATTGCAATTGGCGATAAAAAAGGCGTACGTCGTTATGGTCACGCCTACGTGCCACTCGATGAAGCCTTATCGCGTGTCGTGATTGATTTCTCTGGTCGTCCAGGTCTTGAATACCACGTTGATTTCAAGCGTTCTATGATAGGTTCATTTGATGTCGATTTGACCCATGAATTTTTTCAGGGTTTCGTCAATCATGCTTTAGTCTCTCTACATATTGATAATCTGCGCGGCGAGAATGCGCATCATCAATGTGAAACAATTTTCAAGGCTTTTGGTCGTGCGCTGCGTATGGCGGCGGAATTAGACCAGCGCGCCTTGGGTACCATTCCATCCACTAAAGGTAGTCTATAAAAGAGCAGTACGTGCTATAACGATCAATATGTCGCTGTAGCACTTACAACACTTCACTATGTCTACTCTCTCACTGTTATGAATAAGATAGTTGTTGTCGATTACGGCATGGGCAACGTGCGTTCCGTCGCTCAAGCTTTTCGCGCAGTTGCGCCTGAAGCGCAGATTGTTATTTCAGGCGACATCGCCGATATCCGATCTGCTGACCGACTTGTTTTGCCAGGTCAAGGTGCTATGCCTGATTGTATGGGTTGTTTGCAAGAATCAGGTTTGCAAGAAGTACTTATGCAAGCCGCGCGTGAAAAGCCTCTATTTGGTGTCTGTGTCGGTGAACAGATGCTATTTGACTTCAGTGCCGAAGGAAATACGCCTTGTTTAGGTTTGTTACCAGGCAAGGTCGTGCGTTTTGACTTAAGCGGGCAATTGCAAGAAGATGGTTCCCGTTATAAAGTGCCACAAATGGGTTGGAACCGCGTGCGTCAGTCGCAAGCACATCCGCTTTGGAATGGCATTGCTGACGATAGTTATTTTTATTTTGTGCATAGTTACTATGTTCAGCCAGAACAGGTGCAAGATGTGGTCGGTACCACTGAATATGGTCAGATATTTACTTCTGCCGTGGCGCGCGAGAATATTTTTGCAACGCAATTCCATCCAGAAAAAAGCGCTGCTGCCGGATTGCAACTGTATAAAAATTTCGTACACTGGAATCCATAGACCTTGAATTATTGAACATACTGTCAAACTTATTGTCTGTTTTAATGTCTGTCGTTTTACTCTACTTTTTTATTTTTAATAACCCTATAAATTCATCATGCTGCTCATTCCTGCTATCGACCTGAAAGATGGTCACTGCGTACGTCTTAAACAAGGCGATATGGATCAAGCCACAGTATTCTCTGAAGAGCCCGCCGATATGGCGCGCCACTGGCTAGAACAAGGTGCACGTCGTCTGCATCTGGTGGATTTGAACGGCGCCTTCGCTGGCAAGCCAAAAAATGAAGCGGCGATTAAAGCCATTATCAAAACCGTGCGTGAGTACGCAGAAGAAACCGATACCGAAGAAGTACCTGTGCAATTAGGTGGTGGTATTCGTGATCTCGATACGATTGAGCGCTATTTGAATGCCGGTATCTCTTACATCATTATTGGTACCGCCGCGGTAAAGAGTCCAGGCTTTTTGGCGGATGCTTGTAGCGCTTTCCCAGGGCAAATTATTGTGGGCATCGATGCTAAAGATGGCAAAGTTGCTACCGATGGCTGGAGCAAAATGTCGGGTCACGATGTGATCGATTTGGCACAGAAATTTGAAGGTTATGGCGTTGAAGCCATCATTTACACTGACATTGGTCGCGATGGCATGATGGGTGGTGTAAATATCGACGCGACAGTGAAGTTGGCGCAAGCAGTGACCGTTCCTGTGATCGCTTCCGGCGGTGTACATGTGTTAGCTGATGTCGAAGCTTTATGCGCAGTGCAAGATGAAGGCGTAGAAGGCGTGATTTGTGGTCGCTCGATTTACGAGGGCACTTTAGATTTGTTCAGCGCGCAAGAGCGTGCTGACGAACTCTGCGGCGATCTTATCTACGAAGAAGACGAAGAATGACTTTAGCAAAACGGATTATTCCTTGCCTTGACGTGAATGCAGGGCGGGTAGTCAAAGGCGTCAACTTTCTAGAGTTACGCGATGCCGGTGATCCGGTGGAAGTCGCGCGTCGTTATGATTTGCAAGGTGCGGATGAAATTACTTTCTTAGATATCACCGCGTCTTCTGATGACCGAGATTTGATTTTGCCGGTGATAGAAGCCGTTGCTTCCCAAGTGTTTATTCCCTTAACTGTCGGTGGCGGTGTCCGGACTGTGGCTGATGTGCGCCGCTTGTTGAATGCTGGCGCGGATAAAGTTGGTATGAATACTTCCGCAGTAACGAATCCGCAATTAGTTGCAGATGCTGCGCATAAATATGGTTCGCAATGCATCGTAGTCGCGATTGATGCCAAAGCCGTAGCGCCAGGCAAGTGGGAAGTGTATACCCATGGTGGACGCAATGCGACGGGCTTAGACGCAGTCGAATGGGCACGCAAAATGGCGCAATTGGGCGCTGGAGAAATTCTGCTGACGAGTATGGACAAAGATGGCACCCGTTCTGGTTTTGATTTAGCCTTAACCCGCGCGGTGTCAGATGCGATCGATATCCCTGTGATCGCCTCGGGCGGTGTTGGTAGTTTGCAAGATTTGGCAGATGGCATCAAACAAGGCGGCGCAGACGCAGTGTTAGCAGCAAGTATTTTTCATTTTGGACAGCACACTGTGCAGGAAGCAAAACAGTTTATGGCAGCACAACATATACCAATGAGGTTAGCATGAGTTTTCGTTGGTTAAATAAGGTGAAGTGGGATGAAGTTGGCTTGGTGCCCGTGATCGCACAAGAAGTCGGTAGCAACGACGTGGTGATGTTTGCTTGGATGAACCGTGAAGCCCTGAGCCGCACAGTAGAAACTGGCGAAGCGGTGTACTGGAGTCGTTCGCGCAAAAAATTGTGGCACAAAGGCGAAGAATCCGGCCACGTACAAAAAGTGAAAGAAATCCGTTTAGATTGCGATGAAGACGTCATTCTTCTGAAAATTGAACAAGTAGAAGGTATCGCTTGTCATACCGGACGTCATTCTTGTTTCTTCCAAAAGTTCGAAGGCAATTTGGATGAAGGCGAATGGGTGACTGTCGATCCTGTGCTTAAAGATCCTGAAGCCATTTATAAGTAAGCACTGGAAAGATATGACGCAAGAATCGATATTGAATCAGTTGGCCGCCGTGATAGAGAGCCGTAAAGCGATTAATGGCGGTAATCCTGAAACTTCTTACGTCGCCAAATTGTTTCATAAAGGTGACGATGCGATTTTAAAAAAAATCGGTGAAGAAGCGACTGAAACCGTGATGGCCGCGAAAGATGCGCGGGTTTCTGGCGATGCGACGGATTTGCTGTATGAATGCGCCGATCTTTGGTTTCATTCTCTTGTCATGTTAGCCCAGTATAATTTGCACCCGCAGCAAGTCTTAGACGAGTTGGCAAGACGCGAAGGTATTTCTGGTATAGAAGAAAAAGCGTCTCGCGTAGACAATTAATTGGGTTCGATATCAGTGTGTTTGTAATAATTTTTGAGTGAAACGTATGGATAACTGCATTTTTTGTAAAATCGTTGAGAAGCAAATTCCAGCAACTATTTTGTATGAAGATGATGAATTGATGGCATTTAATGACATCAATCCGGCGGCACCTGTACATTTTTTGATTATCCCCAAGAAACATTTATCGAGTTTGGCAGACGCAAAAGCCGAAGATGCCGTATTGTTGGGTAAAATGCTGGAATTAGCACCAAAGCTCGCGGCACAACAAGGCTGTGCGTATATTGAACACGCGGATGGATCGAAGTCTGGCGGTTTTAAAACCGTGATCAACACAGGTCCTAACGGTGGTCAGATTGTTTATCATTTGCACATGCATGTGATTGGTGGCACGAAGTTGTAGTCATTCGCTGCAAAATTTTATTGATTGATTTTTGGGCTTAGGCCTTGAAGGAAGCATGATGGGTTCATTTAGTATTTGGCATTGGTTGGTTGTTTTGGTTGTTGTGGTCTTGGTATTTGGTACCAAAAAACTCGGCAATGTCGGTGGCGACCTCGGTAAAGCGGTCAAAGGGTTTAAAGATGGTATTAAAGGTGAAGATGACAAAACACCAAAAGCCGAAGAGCAAAAAACCATCGATGTCGAGGCAAAGGATAAGTCGACGCACTAATCTTAGGATAGTGTTAGAGCAGATTTATGATAGACCTCGGACTGACCAAACTCGCTTTAATTGGCGCGGTGGCTTTGATAGTCATCGGCCCTAAAGACCTGCCTAAAGTGGCGCGCATGGCAGGCAATTTATTTGGTCGTGCGCAGCGTTATATCAGCCAAGTGAAATCTGAGGTGAGCCGCGAAATCGAAATGGAAGAGTTGCGCAAAATGCAGAAAGAAGTCGAATCTGCGGCGCAAAATTTCGAGCAAGATATCAATAAAGAATTTTCGGAAGCACAGCAAGAGTTAAACGAGCTGGTGCAACCCGATTCGAATTCCATTTATTCCGCTTATGATCATCATGCCTCACCATCGAGTGAAGAAATGATGGCAAAAGCCAAGAATTTTCGTCGCAGAAAAGTCGCCAAAACGTCGAATATTCCCCATTGGTATAAAAGCCGTCATGGACATCGCAGCCAAGTGATTTCCGGTGCTGCGCGCATGGCTAAGCATCGCGTCAATCGCA
>JAYVHZ010000660.1:0-8664 GCA_043770645.1 Undibacterium sp.
ATTATATTAGGGAGCTTGGTAGCCAATCCCTTAGCGCAAGCACAGCAAACTGTTGTGCCTATTGAGTTATCTAAGATCACACAAGAAGTAGAAACTTTCTTAAAGCAACAAACCAGCGGTCTCAATAATCGAGTCGAGATTCAAGTGCGGCCAATCGATCCTCGTTTAAAATTGCAAGCCTGTGAACAATTAAGCAGCTTCTTGCCACCCGGTGCCAAGGTATGGGGTAAAGTAACCGTTGGAATCAGATGCAATAGTCCTAAACCATGGACGATTTACGCATCGGCACAGGTTCGGATATTCGGCGACTACGTTGTCACAAAAAATGCTGTCCGTACTGGCCAAATACTCACAGAAGAAGATATCGTGACATTGCATGGCGAACTTAGTAGCCAAGCCGCAGGTGTAGCACTAAATACACGAACTGTCGTTGGCAAAACCATGCTGGCCAGCTATCCGGCTGGGGTTAGTATCAGACAGGAGATGTTCAAAACCATACCGGTGATTCAACAAGGACAAAGCGTCAAAGTGGTTAACCAAGGTACGGGCTTTCGCGTCTCGAATGATGCGATTGCCTTAAATAGCGCATCGGAAGGACAAATTGTTAGAGGAAAAACCACGTCTGGAATACTAGTGAACGGAATTGCACGTGCTGGCGGGCTTATCGAAGTTCAGTAAGCTTTAGCAAAAAACCAACCAAAAAAAATAAGTTTGAGAATTATTTAAATAAGGTTAAAGTTTAAAAATAGCGAGCCGTTATAATGGTTGTAGATGTATGTCAATCCAACCTCAGAGGTAACATCGTGAAAATTAATGACTCCTTAAATTCAACCCAAGGGCTACCCAGTAGTCCTGCGACACCGCGGGCTGATAAAGCTGGGGACAATAGCGCGAAGGTGACGACACCCCCTTCAATTAATGTACAAATATCCCCTATGTCTGTGCAATTGCAAACGATGCAGCGCACACAAGCTAGCGGTGCCGTTTTTGAAGCAAAAAAAGTCGAAGAAATAAAATTAGCAATTGCTGAAGGTCGCTTTCAAGTCGATGCTGAGAAGGTTGCAGACGGACTCTTGGAAACGGTGAAGGATTTACTCAACGCCAGAAGACAGCCAACATGAACACAATTTTGACCAATATCCTGCTAATGCAGCAAATCATCGATCAAGAGATCCTTGTGATGCAATCTTTATCGGAAGTTTTAGAGGAAGAGCAGTTAGTGTTGGTCAACAATGAGGCAGAAAAGCTGGAAACAATTACACCGAACAAAAACCAACTTCTAGCAAAAGTGGTAGAACTTGAAAAAAACCGCGCATCCGCTTTATTGCAACTTGGCATAAGCAACGATGCAACTGGTATGCGCCAATTGTTCGCTGCGAATCAAAGCGATCCCCAATTAGAATCCTCTTGGCAATTACTACTGAATCTTTCGGCTAATGCCCAAGAACAAAATAGAACCAATGGTTTATTGATAAATCGTCATCTCAACAAAAATCAAGCTACTCTGAATGTACTTCAAGCAGGTCGTAGTCATCAAGCTGGCTCGATGTATGGTGCAGATGGTCAATCTAAACTAAAACCAAGCACAGGCCGCGGCATTGTCGCTGGCTAAATCCAACCCTCATGTTTTTTCGATTCTAGCCATCCAAGATCGTTTAAATTTCCCACAGATTTTTCTGTGTCATATGTGGTTTTTTGGCTTATTCAAAGAAACCTTTCCAAGTTTTTCGATTGAGATTTGTGATCGAGAAAAATACAATTCTAGAGCCGGAATGGCGCGCAAATCGGAAAAGAGTAACTACCGAGATTGGCGAAAAAACCCGCCATCCTGCTATCAGAAAGTAGAGCACATCGCAGGTACATCAATCAAAAATAGGGTTAATTTAACTTTGTGCTTGGTGCAACTGGAACTTCGACCGGCATTTCGGGCAAAACGGCAAGTATCGTAATAGTCACGCGGCGATTTCTTGCTCTCCCTTCTATTGTGTCATTGGGACCCACGGGAAACTTCGGCCCTTGACCTACCGCTGTAATTCGATTTTCGTCTACGCCATTTTCCATGAATAAACGAGCAACCGTACTGGCACGAGTGGCAGACAATTCCCAATTAGAAGGAAAGGCAGAGTTTTTTATCGGGATGTTATCGGTAAAACCCTCAACTTGAATCGCATGCGTATCCACTTTCAAAACTTCCGCGATCGCTTTGAGCGCCTCCAGAGAATCCGCGTTCAATTTTGCCTCACCTTGCCCAAATAACAAACTCGCGTTAATCTCAATTGAAATACCACGGCTAGTCTGCGTTACCCTAACTTTTCCCTCTCTGACTAAAGGCTCGAGTACACTCATAATGTCGCGGGCGACATTTGTCATCTTCTCGCGCTCTTTTTTAAGAGGTTCAGTTTTTTTGGGTTTAATGATCGGCATTGTTTCTATCACTGCATTTTGGTGTTTTTTCAAATCAGGGATCTCACCACCAGGAACCATAGCCGTTCCAAACGCGCCGTTTAAGGCATTAGATAGAACTCGATATTTTCCTTCGTTCAAAGAGGAAATGGCGTACATGACGACGAAAAATGCAAATAATAAAGTCATGAAATCGGCATAGGAAACCAACCAACGTTCATGGTTGTCCGGCTCTTCCTGGTATTTTTTACGTGCCATAAGGTCGCAAAATCTGATTAATTTTCCGGTCTGTGATTGGATAGGCGCTCTTCAACGATCCTTGGACTATCCCCTTGGGCGATACTAAAGAAAATATCGGCTAACATTTCTCGACGAACAACTTCGGTTCCAACGATTTCCTTGAGCTTGTTAGCGACCGGTAAAAAGAATAAATTGGCCAGCCCAACACCGTAAATAGTTGCAACAAAAGCGACCGCAATACCACTGCCAAGTTTGTTTGGATCTGTCAGATTCTCCATCACATGGATCAATCCCAGCACTGCTCCCAAAATACCGATTGTCGGTGAATAGCCGCCTGCAGCATCCCAAATTTTGATCGCTTGTCGCTGCTCCATTTCGTAGAAAGAAATATCGACATCCAAAACTTCTTTAATCCGTTCGGGATCAATGCCATCGATCACCAGCTTTAGTCCTTTTTCGATAAACGGATCTTTTGCCGTATCAATATAACGCTCCAGGCTCAGGAAACCTTCACGTCTCGCAACAACGCTCCAGACTAGAGCATCTTGTACATTTTTACGACTTTTATCCTCAGGCATCATGATGATCCATCTCAGCATTTTGATACCACGGATGAAGGTCGGCATTCGGCTCTGCAATAGCACCGCCCCTATTGTGCTGACGACGACAATCACGAATGCAGCTGGCTGCAACAACGAGGATAAATGACCGCCTTCAAGAATCTGACCAGACAGTATGCCGACAACGACGAGAATAATTCCTATTAGGCTAGCCCGGTCCACGCCCGCTCCCTTAATGATGCACGTAACCTAGCGACGGCCTGGCTATGCAATTGTGAAACGCGAGACTCAGAAACACCCATCACCGCCCCTATTTCCTTCAGATTCAACTCCTGCTCATAGTACAAACCCATCAAAAGTTTTTCACGTTCAGGAAGACTATTAATCGCGTGTACCACGGCGTCCCGAAAATCGCCATGTAATAAATCCTGCAATGGATCGCCAGAGCGTTCGTCATTGCAAAAATGATCTAGAAAATGTTCTTTGGTGTCGGCGTCATGAAAATCTTCATAATAGAGCAATTGATGGCCGCCGCTTTCGCCTAACAATTCCTGATAGTCGACCAACGTTAATTTAAGATGCTTCGCTAGTTCTGTTTCCATCGGTGGACGACCCAATTTCTGCTGCATCTCATTCATGGCGTTTTCAATCTTGCGCATATTTTGCCGCACACCGCGCGGCAACCAATCACTACTGCGCAACTCATCTAGCATTGCACCTCGGATCCTCTGAATCGCATAAGTCTCAAACTGTGCGCCATGATTATCTTCATAGCGATTGACGGCATCCAATAGACCTATCATTCCAGCCTGTACCAAATCGTCGACTTCTACACTCGGCGGTAATCGGGCTTTCAGCTGATAAGCCAAACGCTTCACCAGAGGCGCATGCTCAGTGAGTATTGAATTTTTATCTGATTTGCCACTTGCTGTGTACATAAATTAATTAATATTCAAATTGGGCACCCAATGGTGATATCGCATCAAAGCGTAATCCTTGACTTGCACTTGCGACCAATTTTTCCGCCATGCGTACAAAAGAATTCGCTGCTTTTGATAATGGAAACGCATCAATCACGGCTCGCCCAGATTCTGTAGCACGGGTCAGATGTATGTCGACTGGAACATGGCCAACGAAATTCAGATCCACTGCTAAATAGCGTCTAGCCGTCACCGCCAAATTCGAGAAAACCCGTTGCGCTTGCTCCGCATCTACCCCTGAAACAACAACCCCATATGTACGTCTTCCGAGACGATTATTGAGGCGCTTAATAAGTGAATACGCATTGGTAATGGTGTTCGGATCTGCCGACACGTGTATCAGCAATTCACTATCTTCAAATGAAGAAAGAATAAAACTGCCGTCCGCATTTAACTCGCCATCTACCACGACTAAATCAGAACGATTAACTGCCAAATCAAACACTTTCGACAACTCACGATATCCAGCCTGTGGCAATCCTAAAACATTCGCCATACCATGTGCGACTTTGGTAATCGAAAGGCCGGGAGACACCACTTTAATTACAGAGTCCATTGTACGCTGTTGTAGTGCTACCTCCAACAATGTCTGATCTGATTTCAAATTTAGCCATGCGCTTAAACCAGAGCCACTTGACTTTGCATCAACCATCAAGGTATTTTTTCCTTGCCGTGCAAAGCTCGCCGACAAATTAATCAGCATGCCATTTCTGTCAGAATCCGGCAGCGCAGACAAAAATGTTAGCACACGTAGCTTGGGTCCTTCCAACATGCGGCGCAAGCCTTCCGCCTGATCATAATTAACCAAAGTGTGCCTCCGATTTTCCTGCGCTAGCAACTGGCACAGCGCTAGACATCGTTGACATTAACAATGGCAATTCATCATTCTGAAATTTATACGCTGAAGTCTCACGCTTCAACCTAAATGCACGATCTACCAGATACTCTTTGTTCGCAATATGCAAATCCTCGGGGACCCGTTGTCCGCTAGCCACATAATAAAGGTTCAGCTTTTGTCGAATCGCGATATCCAACGCGCCACCGATGGTTGCGGCCTCATCGAGTTTGGTTAAAATACAACCAGATAGACCACTCCCTTGATACGCGCGAACCACTTCACTTAAAGTTTCACCGGTTGAAGTCGCATTCAAACATAAGAGTCGCTTCACGTTAACGCCGGACCCGGACAACATGGCAACTTGTTGGGTCACCATTTTGTCGCGTTGACTCACACCGACAGTATCAATCAACACCGTGTGTTTGTTTTTCAATTCTGCCAATGCTATCTTCAAGTCCGCTTCATCTTTCACCGAATGTACCATCACACCTAGAATTTTCCCGTAAATACGCAACTGCTCATAGCCACCAATACGATAGCCATCCGTGGTGATTAACGCTAATTTCGAAGGACCATGACGCATTACGCAACGAGCCGCCAGTTTTGCAGTCGTGGTCGTCTTGCCAACACCAGTTGGCCCAACCAAAGCATAAACGCCACCCTGCTCCAGCATCTCATTTTCATTACTAATTGAAGTCAAATTTCTAATCAGAATCGACTTCACCCAAGTAAGACCAGCTTGAATACTTTCCGTCTCAGGCATTTTGTCGATCAATTGGCGAGATAAACTGGCGCTCAAACCAGTTGCCAACATTTCTCGAAGGATGTCAGCTTTATGTGGAGACTTTTGTTGCGTATTCATCCAAGACATTTCCGACATTTTATTCTCTAACATGCCACGCATCGAGCGAATTTCATTCATCATCAAGGCGATTTCAGCTTGACTCGAATTCGGCTCTTCTCTTACGGCAGATTCTGTTGGCAATACAGATTCGATTGCAGACCTTGCATGCGGATTAAATTGTGTTTTGACAGAAATTTTTTGTAACGCTTCAAACTCAGGTGCAATTTCGGTCAGCGCCTGATCATTCATAGCGAGAATTTCTACTTGTCCATCGACATTACGATTCGACAAAATAACAGCATTCTCACCTAACATTAATCTCACTTTTTTTAGAGCTTCTCGTGAGCTAGGTGCGATAAATTTCTTGACGTTCATAATTGCCCTCCAACTAGGCTAGTAACTCGTATTGTTTTACTCTCAGGCAGTTCAGCATGCGATAGCACTTTTACTTGTGGCAAGGTGCGCCTTAAGAAACGTGCCAACAATGCTCGCAGAGGTCCAGGCACCAATAAGACCGGCGTCAATCCCAACTGTTGTTGATGTTGTGCTGCGACCTCAGTCTGCAGAGCCAGCGTATCTGCCAAGCCAGGTTCCATACTTGCCCCATCAGCACCATGTCCTTGCAAAGTCTGCATTAGCAGGCGTTCCAACTTATTGTCTAAAGTCATTACTGCCAATTCATTCCCAGTTGGGAAGATTTGCTGAACAATGGCACGTCCTAATGCCACCCTGACCTGTGCTGTTAAATCGTTCGCATCTTGTGTCTGCGTTGCGAATTCCGTCAGGGTTTCAACAATCGTACGCATATCTCGAATATGTACACCTTCGATCAATAAGTTCTGAAGGACTTTCTGGATAATTGACAAGGGCAATAGCCGCGGAGTCAAATCCTCGACCAGTTTTGGAGACTCTTTTCCAACATGATCGAGCAATTGCTGAACTTCATGTCGGCCCAATAATTCAGTCGCATTTGATGTAATTAAATGGTTCAAATGTGTCGCAATGACGGTACCGGCATCCACCACGGTATATCCCATCGCTTGCGCCTGTTCACGCATTGCTGCATCAATCCACACTGCGGGTAATCCAAAAGCGGGATCTGTCGTTGGGATTCCGGGCAACGCACCTGAAACCATGCCAGGATCAATGGCCAGATACTGCCCCATATTGGCATCGCCACTGCCAATTTCCACGCCCTTTAGGGCTATACGATACGAACTTGGTTTGAGTTCCAAGTTATCGCGAATATGCACTGGTGGCGACAGAAAGCCAATGTCTTGTGCAAACTTCTTACGAATGCCCTTAATCCGACGCAATAGTTCACCACCTTGATTTTTATCGACTAATGGGATTAAGCGATAACCTACCTCTAAGCCCAAGGTGTCAACGGGCAAAATATCTTGCCAGGTCGCCTCCTCCATCTCCGGCGCAGGAGGCATTACAGCCGAAGCTGCAGCTTCCTCAATTGATGGCGCTTTTTCTGCGCGCTTTTTCAACATATAGCCAGCGCCAGCCAAACTTCCTGCCAACAAGAGAAAAGCCACGTGTGGCATCCCAGGAATAATCCCCAGCCCACCGATGATTGCGGCCGTGATGTACATGACTTCAGGTTTGGCAAACAACTGATTAATAAATTGATTCCCAATATCCTCTTCACTGGCAACGCGAGAAACCACAATACCTGCAGCAGTCGAAATAATCAGGGATGGAATTTGTGCGACTAAGCCATCACCGATAGCCAACAAAGTATAGATTTTTGCTGCTTCAGAAAACCCTAAATCATGCTGAACCATACCGACGATCAAACCACCGAAAACATTAATGATTGTCACTAAAATACCTGCAACAGCATCCCCTTTCACATATTTACTTGCACCATCCATCGCGCCATAAAACTCTGCTTCTTGCGCCACTTCTGTACGGCGACGACGCGCTTCTTCTTCTGCAATCAGGCCTGCATTCAAGTCGGCATCAATCGCCATTTGTTTGCCAGGCATCGCATCCAATGCAAATCGCGCACCAACCTCCGCGATACGTCCAGCACCCTTGGTCACGACGGAAAAATTAATAATCGTAATGATGACGAAAACCACAATACCTACTGCGTAATTCCCACCAATCAAAAAATGTCCAAAAGCTTCAATCACCTTCCCTGCTGCGTCAGGACCAGTATGACCCTCCGTCAACACCACGCGTGTGGAGGCAACATTCAAGGACAAACGTAGCATCGTACTGACCAACAGTACCGTAGGAAACACCATGAAATCCAAAGGTTTCACAGTATAAAAACTGGTTAGCAAAATGATGATCGCAAGCGCAATATTGAAACTGAAGAAAATATCTAGGGCAAAACCGGGTAAGGGCAAGATCATCATCGCTAACATCATGATAATCATGATCGGGCCGGCGAGCGCTTTGCCGCCTTTCCCATTCAACCATGCAGGGAAGATAAATGAATTCATACTTGTGCTCCTGCTTCTTTCGACAAGGGATCAAAGCCTGTCGGAACTTGAATATTTTTAGGTTCTAAGGGTGGGAGACCACCGCTTTTACGATACGTACGCAATTGAAAGACATAAGCCAGAATTTCCGCAACAGCGGCATAAAGGGCTTCTGGGATTTCGTCACCTAATTCAGTATGCTTATAGAGCGCACGTGCAAGCGGTGGAGCCTCTAAGATTGGCACATTATTGTCTTTCGCCAATTCACGAATCTTGGCAGCAACAGCATCCGCGCCCTTCGCAACCACACGTGGAGCACCATTACTACCATCAGCATATTTCAAAGCAACCGAGAAGT
>JAYVHZ010000661.1:0-5890 GCA_043770645.1 Undibacterium sp.
TCCCTGCCACAATCATCAGGTCAGACTGTCGTGGGCTGGGCCTGAAAACTTCCGCACCGAAGCGCGCAATATCGTAACGCGAAGCCGCCGCATGCATCATCTCCACCGCACAACAAGCCAAACCAAAGCTCATCGGCCACATAGAACCAGTGCGCGTCCAGTTGATCAGCTTATCGGCCGTCGTAGTAACGAAGCCTTCGTTGAGTACACCTTCAATTGCCATAATCTATCACTCCCAATCCAGGGCGCCCTTTTTCCAGATATACCAAAAACCGACCGCAAATTCCAAGATGAAACCAAGCATCACCAAGAAACCCGTCCACCCTAACTCCTTCACAGACACAGCCCATGGGAAGAAGAAAGCAGTTTCCAAGTCGAACAAAATAAAAAGAATTGCAATGAGATAGTAACGCACGTCAAACTTCATACGAGCATCTTCAAATGCCTCAAAACCACACTCATACGCGGAAGTTTTTTGATTATCTGGCCGATGTGGCGCAAGGACGCGCCCAAGGACTTGCGGCACAATACCAACCGCAATACCAACCAAAATAAAGAGAAGAACTGGGAAATAATTTTCGAGGTTCACGTTAGCTTATCCGTTAAAAACGCAACATTGAGATGTTAATTGCATGATTGAGTGATTGCTCAATTCAAATTACATTCGCAACCATTTCCTCGACCAAGTCATATGGAGAAAAACTTGACTTATTCTTTGGTGCCGACGACGAGACTCGAACTCGTACAGCTTTCGCCACTACCCCCTCAAGATAGCGTGTCTACCAATTTCACCACGTCGGCACAAGCCCTGAATTGTACTCGAATCAGCTCAATTGTTCAACGCACAATTGCAGCAATTCAAGATTTTTTTACCGGACAAACTGATCTAAATTAATTTATTTAGGAATTTCTGCTGCTTGACCAGATGCTGAGCTTGATGCTGCAGGGACTGGCACCACATTTGTGGCCGGAGCTACTGCAGGCACAGTTTTCGCTGTGGGCAAATTATCCATCACACCTACTGATGGCGCTTTGTTTGCACCGAAAGAAGTCAAAATAAGCGTCGCAATAAAAAACACTGCGACCGCGACAGCCGTTGATTTTGATAAAAAATTAGATGATCCCGTTGCACCAAACAAACTACCCGATGCGCCAGAGCCAAACGAAGCCCCCATATCCGCACCCTTGCCATGCTGCAGCAAAACCAAACCAACAATTATTAACGCTGAAACTACCTGAACGATCATTACCAACGTAGCCAAAGAAGTATTCATTTAAAACATCCAATCCAATTTAATCTTTTATAAAACACAAACAGAGAAACCGACATAGAATCCCAAAACCTTTGATTCACACATTTCAAGCGACTGCTGCAATCGACAAAAAATCAGTCGCCTTCAACGATGCACCGCCAATCAAACCTCCATCAATATCTGGCATCGCCAATAATTCTTTCGCATTATCCGGCTTCATGCTTCCACCGTAAAGAATGCGCACCTTTTCAGACGCAAATACACTGCGCTCAGCCAAGGTACTCCGCAAGACAACATGCACATCTTGCGCCAGTTGAGGTGTCGCAGTTTTACCAGTACCGATAGCCCACACTGGCTCATAAGCGACGACTATCCGTGCCAAAGCACCATCATCAAGCACATCCATCACTGCGCGCAGTTGAGTAACGACAACCTCACTAGTCTTACCAGCTTCGCGCTGCTCCAAAGTCTCACCCACACAAACAATAGGACAAATATTTGACCGCAAAGCTTGCAAGGACTTTTGAGCAACTAATTCATTTGATTCGTGATGATAAGCACGGCGCTCAGAATGTCCGACGATTACATATTTACAGGAAAAATCGGCCAACATGGCTGGCGAAATTTCCCCAGTGTAAGCTCCCGCTTGGTAAGCGGAAACATCTTGGGCACCGAATGCGATTTGCGTCTTCGACAAGAGCGCTTCACATTGCGCAATATAAACAAACGGCACGCAAACCAAAACCTCGCAAGTAGAGGCAATAGATGCACCCGACAACTCCCCTAGCAAAGCAGAGTTCGCAGAAAGACTGCCATTCATCTTCCAATTTCCGGCTATTAGTGTTCGTCGTTGTTGTGCCATAGGATTCAAAATTTAATTAACTTGCTATTGTATCGCGCCAGAGCTATGAGGGTCAATTTTCCGGTCAAAAGTTTAAAAACGAAAATCAATGATTTTCACACCAGAACAACAAAATATTACATGCATTTAGCAAAAAACCATTAACGCATATTGAACCAGTGTGTGCAAATTATCGAATCACAGCTCAAGCACGAGCTTTCCAATATGTTGACTTGCCTCCATCATTTCATGTGCCAATCTTGCATCTTTTAAAGGGAATACGTGATGAATCACAGGCTTAACTTTACCGCATTCAAGTAATGGCCAAACTTTTTCCAACAAAGAATTCGCTATGTCCACCTTAAACTCAATCGAACGCGGGCGCAAAGTTGACCCAGTCACATGCAATCGGCGTCGCAACACTTGCGATAGGTCTAATTCTGCCTTTGCACCACCTAGCAAGGCAATCACCACCAATCGCCCATCATCGGCCAAGCTATCAATGTTTTTAGATAGATACTTTCCAGCCACCATATCAAGTATCACATCCACACCCCTGCCCGCCGTTTCAACTCGCACGACTTCAAGAAAATCCTCGCTACGATAATTAATTGCACGAAACGCCCCCAGTTTCTCTACCGCTCGACACTTCTCATCAGAACCCACCGTCGTTATCACTCTAGCACCGAGAGCTGTTGCGATCTGTATCGCCGCGACACCGATACCAGAGGAACCACCATGCACTAGCAAAGTTTCGCCGGCAGATAATCCACCACGGTCAAATACATTCGACCACACCGTAAAAAAAGTTTCTGGAAGCGACGCCGCCTCAATCAAACTCAAGCCTTTAGGCACAGGCAAACATTGCACCAATGGCGCCACACAATACTCAGCATAGCCACCACCCTGCACTAAGACACATACCAAATCTCCTACAGCAAACTCACTTGCAGATAAATCACCACCCACAATTTCACCCGCCACTTCCAACCCTGGCAAATCTGAAGCGCCAGCAGGCACAGGATAATGCCCCATCCGCTGCAAAACATCAGGCCGATTCACACCAGCAGCTCGTACGCGTATTAACACTTCACCAGCAGCGGGAACAGGCACAGGTCGCTCACAGAGCTGCAAAACTTCTGGCTTACCATATTGCGTAATTTCGATTGCTCGCATTATTTTTCACCCACCAAATTCAAGCTACAAAAATATCAATCTTCCATAAAAAAAACCGTTCGCAGCTTCCCACGAACGGTTTTGATTTTACACCGATTTTTTTCGACGATCTGAAGATCATCAACCAACGATAAGCTTTTACGCCTCTGGCGCAGCCTCTGCAGGAGCAGCAGCTTCAGCCGCAGCCTTCATCGACAACTTAAAGCGACCGCGATCATCTGTTTCCAAGACTTTCACACGCACTTGCTGACCTTCTTTGAGGTAATCAGCAACTGCATTCACGCGCTCATTGGCGATTTGGCTGATGTGCAACAAACCGTCTTTACCTGGCATGATTTGAACAATCGCACCGAAGTCCAACAATTTCAATACTGTGCCTTCGTAGATCTTGCCGACTTCAACTTCCGCCGTCAATTCTTCGATACGACGCTTAGCTTCTTGACCTGCAGCCGCATCAACAGAAGCGATGGTTACCACACCTTCATCGCTGATATCGATTTGCGTGCCAGTTTCTTCAGTCAATGCACGAATTACCGCACCGCCTTTACCGATCACATCACGAATTTTCTCCGGATTGATTTTCACAGTAATCAAACGTGGTGCAAAATCAGACAATTCCACTTTACCGACTGGCACTGCTTTTTGCATTTCACCCAAGATATGATCGCGACCTTCTTTAGCTTGCGCCAAAGCGACTTGCATGATTTCTTTAGTGATACCTTGAATCTTGATATCCATCTGCAATGCAGTAATACCTTCCGCAGTACCAGCAACTTTAAAGTCCATATCACCGAGGTGATCTTCATCACCCAAGATATCGGTCAACACAGCAAACTTATTGCCATCTTTGATCAAGCCCATCGCGATACCTGCGACGTGCGCTTTCATCGGCACACCCGCATCCATCAATGCCAAGCAACCACCGCAAACAGATGCCATCGAAGAAGAACCATTGGATTCCGTAATCTCAGAAACCAAACGCACTGAATAGCTGAAATCTTCTGGTGAAGGCAATGCTGCTTGCAATGCGCGTTTTGCCAAACGACCGTGACCAATTTCACGACGCTTAGGCGTACCAACGCGACCTGTTTCGCCAGTAGCGAACGGAGGCATGTTGTAATGCAACATGAAGCGATCAGAGTATTCGCCCATCAAAGCATCAATCTTTTGCTCATCACGAGAAGTACCCAAAGTCGCGATCACCAATGCCTGTGTTTCACCACGTGTGAACAAGGCTGTACCGTGCGTACGTGGCAATACACCAGTACGAATCGAAATAGGACGCACAGTGCGTGTATCACGACCATCGATACGTGGCTCGCCATCCAAAATTTGGGAGCGAACGATTTTTGATTCCAGATCAAACATGATGTTACCAACATCGCCAGAATCTGGCGTTGCAGTACCAGCCGCTGCCGCTTGCTCAGCTAAAGCAGCACTCACCGCTGCACTTGCTGCTTTTAACTGGTCTGTACGTGCTTGCTTTTCTTTAGTTTGATACGCAGCGCGCAACAATGGCTCTGCCACAGCAGTCACTGCAGCAATCAAAGGCTCATTCTTAGCCGCTGGTGCCCATTGCACTTCTGGCTTGCCACCATCACGCACCAAATCATGAATCGCATCAATGACTGCTTTCATTTGCGTATGACCATACACAACCGCGCCCAACATCACTTCTTCGGACAATTGTTGCGCTTCAGATTCCACCATCAACACAGCAGATTCAGTACCAGCAACAACCAAATCCATCGCCGATGTTTTCAATTGCGTTGCGGTTGGATTCAATACATATTGACCATCAATGTAACCAACGCGCGCTGCACCCACTGGACCACTAAATGGAATACCAGATACGCAAATCGCTGCTGAAGCACCGATCATCGCTGCGATATCAGGATCGATTTCAGGATTCACAGACAATACGTGTACGATCACTTGAACTTCGTTCAAATAACCTTCTGGGAACAATGGACGAATCGGGCGATCAATCAAACGCGACGTCAATGTTTCTTTTTCTGATGGACGACCTTCACGCTTGAAGAAGCCACCTGGAATACGACCAGCTGCATAGGTCTTTTCCAAGTAATCCACGGTCAATGGGAAGAAATCCTGACCTGGCTTGGCATCTTTTTTCGCAACCACAGTTGCCAATACAACGGTATCTTCAATCGACACCAATACGGCGCCAGAAGCCTGACGTGCGATTTCACCTGTTTCCAAGGTCACTGTATGTTGACCGTATTGGAATGTTTTCGTAACTTTATTAAACACAATGTGTCCTTTCACTATTTTCCGACAGATTTCCAGGGGCTGTCGTTCACCTCACCACAAGTAATTCAGCTTCGAATCACCCTTACCACTTCCAACAATTTCACTACTTTACTGCCAATGGCGCCCAAATTTTAAGCAAATTTAAACACCCTAAAGGCAAAAAGCCTGCGTCAGTCAAACTGACGCAGGCTTTTTACTTTAATTCTTTGCTGTATTTAGCAAAATACTCTGATAAGTAGATTACTTACGCAAGCCGAGTTTTTCGATCAATGAACGATAACGGTTCAAATCTTTACCTTTCAGGTAAGACAACAAACTCTTACGACGGTTAACCATCATAATCAAACCA
>JAYVHZ010000662.1:0-4876 GCA_043770645.1 Undibacterium sp.
TCAATCCCTGCATCGCGTAGCTGCTGCACGCCTTTGCCTGCGACTAACGGATTCGGATCGAGAACAGCAACGACAACCTTGCCCACGCCTGCAGCAATCAAAGCGGCAGTGCAGGGCGGCGTGCGGCCGTGGTGAACGCAGGGCTCTAAACTGACGTGAACAGTTGAGCCGCGAACATCAACTCCTGCAGCTTCAGCCGCTCGCAAAGCCATTATTTCGGCATGGGGCCCGCCTCGGGGTTGCGTGTGACCTGTGAGCTCTTCAATGGTGTTCAGTGGCGTGATGCAACAAATCACATGGGGGTTAGGCTGCGCAATGCGCAAGATACTTATTTCCAGCACTGTTGCCAAGTCAGGCCTGAGTCTTGATTAACGATGCCTTTTGCGCCCAAATGAGTGATCGTGAAGTCACCGCATTTGTCGCTCCCTGATGCATTTCCACTGACCCGCTCCATGGTGAGGGTGAAATCATTGCTGTTGAGGCCGGCCACTTTTCCGCTGGTGTATTTGATTTGATAAAGCGCCGCAGCGGCGCTGTCGCCACCGGGAGAATAGCGAAGCCGATCCGGAAGAGCAACATCAGCTCCGCCTCGCGTTAGATCGTATCGGTCGTTGGCAGTATAAAAACGCGTCATAAACTGAGCGGTCTGCTGCAAAATTGAGCGGGCTTCAGACCTGCGGCTTTTTGCGATGTATTCAAAATAGTTAGGCAGCGCGATACTGGCCAAGATGCTAATGATGCCTACAACGATCATTAGCTCAATTAAGGTAAAACCGCGCGTTTTCCGCAGATAAGTGGGGTCGTATTTCGATGTCATGATCATGAATTGTTATGTGGCAAATAAGCGGCAATCAAGGCCTGATAAACACTTGGCGCACTGTGCGGCGAAATACGCCAGTCGGATCTGCCGGGGGGGGTTTCTCGCAGGTTTTGAGAAGCTGGGCTCGTGTTGTAGTGTCTACGGTGTAAAAAAATTCGTTCTCGCAGTTAGATTCTTTGATGATTTCAGTGCTGCTGCCTCCGTCGGGGACTCCGCCTAGGCCTCCGTTACCGCAATCGCCCTTGCAGAAATTCTCATTCTCTCCATCGCCAATAGTTGAAATTCCACAGGCGCTAGTGTCGTTTTCATTAATTGCGTTGTCTTGATTGGTGTCTAGTGTCTTGCCGCTGCGGCAACCACCGCGTGTGGGATCAATCACAAAATTGTAGCCCTTGGCTAGGCCGTCATTAGTACACGAATTGGCTGTGCTGATGCGGGGTGCAACAGTTTGAAGTTGAACCAAGCCATTCAAAATATCAGATGGATAAATCAGGCGCTGGCCATCGGCGAGTGTTAAGTCCATATACCAGCCGCGTTTGGTTGTCCAGTCAATAGGACCACTGGTTTCGACAGAATAGAGAGTGGCATCTGAAGCAATTGAGGCGGCTGTCGCGGTTCCAGAACTCGTGACGCTGATAATGCTGGGCACCAAATTCGCAAACTGAGCGACCACAAACGACACTGTGCCACCAAAAGGCGCGGTATCCCAAATGCCATAGTTGCGCTGTAGTGGATAAGGCGTTGCTAGATCGGAGGTATTGAGCAACTTGCCTGTGCCGAAGACCACCATGTAGCCATCGCGATTGTCGGTGCGCTTGACGACAGATGGAGGTGCCGTAATGGCCGGTACAACTGCTGTGGTGGTCCCTGACGCGGAGGTAGAAGGCGCGGTAAAGAGTAGTTCAGCAGTACTTGGCCAAGCCGTATTCGACGCAGCGCTCAAATCAAAACGCCACATACGGCCTTTCAAATCGCCTGCATAAGCGCCGATCACAGCGCCTTTGGTGTTGCGCACCAAGCGCACGCCACTGAGACCATTGCCCGTTGTCGAGTCAGTATCAATTTTCTTGATCAAAGCACCTGTTTCCAGGTTGACGATAAACAGTTTGGCAAGTCCAGATGCGCTGCCTGCGCCATTTCCGAATACGCCGACCCAGTCGCCGCTGGCTGTGACACCCGCAGAGATGCGTTGTGTGATGTAGCCCAAATCGTCGGTAAAGGCCGTTTGCCCCGCGTTGATCTCCCAAAGGATATCGTCATTGCGCAGGTTATCGATTTGCGTCACGTCGAGGGCAAATACTGCCTTGGCGCCAGCGCCTGTGCTGCCAAGCACCAAATTGCTCCAGCGCAGTGATTTCGCGCCTGAAGCATTCGGCGTCGTAATGTAGGCATCGACTTCGTTGAGCGGACCGTCGACATAATAGCGGTGGTTAATCGCATAGTCTTTTTGCGTGAGCCTGTGCAGGTGCGGCAGCACGGCTCTTGGGATGTAGGCAAAAATTTCTCGGCCATCTTGTTCTCGGAAAGCGTGCAGCATGCCATCGTTTGCGCCCACTAAAATCAGACCGTCTGTGCGGGCGGCCTTGTCTGCACGATAGGCTTTGTAGGCAGCTTGATCGCTGGCTGATCCCCAATTGTTGTAGGTGGAGGGAATGGTATTTTTAACGAAAGCGGGCGTTGAATTCACGATATCGCCAAGGAGTGCATCCCGGGCGCGGAAAGCTTTGCCATCGCCTTCGTTGGTGCGCACACCGCGGATAAAGTCAGTTTGCGCTGAGCTCCAGGTGCTAGTTAGTTGCATAGTTCCAGTACCAATTAGGCCGTTTGTTTGCAAAGCCGTGTGGTTGAAGGGAATCGGCGCTGTGGCACTGCTGACGTAGGTGTAAATTTCTCGCTGGGACGGCGGTGGGATGGTGCTTGTGCCCGTAGGAATGTTAGAAGCGTTGACTTCTGTGACACGCCATTTGGGGCCAATCTCACGTCCATTGACGGGATTGAGAATGATGGCACTTAAGTTACCCCACCACTTGCCTGACACATAATTTGCCTCAATTTTTACAGTGCCAGCAGACAGCGATTGTGAAGAGCCAACGACGCCAGCTTGTGTCAGATCTTCGCTGGCGATGTCAAGCAGCTTATTGCGCAGGCGCTCTGCAAAGGCTTGTGAATCAGAGACTGCAAGGAAATCTCCGCCGCCGTTGTGTGCTGCGTGAGCGAGGTCGTCAAGCGCAGTTGAGGTGTTTGCAACGGGAACTGGCCAATTTCTCGTACCGGCTCGCGCTTGCTGTAGTTGGCTTGTGGCCGGTGCAATTGCGACATCGCTGAGCTGACCGTTGGCTCCGAAGGCAACAGTGGTGAGGTTTAAGTTTTGCCAAAACGGACCACGTTGAAACGAGCCATCCGTGATGTTATTCAGCAGGCCAGTTGTGCCCGATTCGTTTGGTCGAAGATCATTCATCCAGTAATACAGTGCAACGTCTGCAAGGGTCGATTGATTTCCTGAATTCGTTGTGATGTTGTCGCGCTTGCCTCTTGCCCAGGGATCGACAGCTCCTGGAACATATCGGTAGGTCGCGCCGGTGGGGTTATCAGCGATCAAGGGTCCTGTCGTACCGTCAGTATCAAGATTGTTGACTGATGCTGGTGTAGCGCCATTCCAAAATCCATCTGTAGCCAAGATCGCAAAACTTTTGCGACATGACAAATGCGCAGACGCTAGCTCACTACCCGGCGCCCAAGGTGTGTCGCCCCAAGGGCCAGCATTCGATACATTGCGGTTGTAATAACTGCCTACCCTGTCATATGCTGAGCGTAGCGGAGTACCGATGGCAGCCACATTGTTGAAACCATCACCTGCTGGGTTGTAGAGCCACGTGTAAAACGGTGCTATTGCAATGCCATAGTTGGTCATTGTAGAGATACCAGCAAAATCAGTCAGTGTGCGATCGACTCGATTATTATCTTTATCTAATCGCGTCAGCGCGTTGCCCAAAGTAGAGTAGTTGAAACGAAAGCTGTCAGGAAGACCATTGAAAGCCTCGGCTACGCCGGAGCGAAAGGCCTTGATGCGGTCACGGTAGTAAAGTTGCCAATTAGCGATATTTTGCTGTTCTTCTGCCACTGTGCAATAGTCGGCATTGGCTACGCAATCTGATCGGACAGCAGTCTTTAATAAAGGATTGACTGTTCCTACGTCGACATAAAAAGTCTGCGTGTTTCGTCGTACATAAAAGCTGGTTGTGCCGATGGCTATGGAGTCATAGTTAGCCAGCAACTGCAAATTGGTTAGATTGGCTGAGTCAACAGAAAAATTCGCCCGCGGAAAATGAGTTATGCGGACTGTACCTGTTGGCTCATTGGCTAAATTAGTTGGAAAATTTTCGGTTGGTGCGATGTAAGCTGTTGGAGTAAGGTTAGGCGAAGTACCGGTCCAACTTCTCACGTTCGTGGCGAGAGGGAAAAAAACTGTAACTGTCGCGGCTTGTGCGCGGGTTGTTGGACTGACAAATGGTGGTATATATCGCTTGTTAGGGTCATAAGATAGAAGATTATTCTGGGGGCTGATGTAAATTGGACTGAATGCACTAAGTGTGCGCGTTGCACCGCCTTTTACAAAGCTACCGGTATTTAGGCAACCAGCGTCAATGCCGATCGGCCCAAGGGTATTCGTATTCAGCGCAACTTGCGTATTGACATTCGCCGTGTAGCTGCAATGCCACTGCATTGAGCCTGAATCATCAAACATGAGAGACAAATTGGGGCGGACCGATTGTGTACGGGATAGCAGAGGATCCTGTGCTGGCTGCTGGGCTTGCGCAGAAATCAATAGCGAAATCGCACCTATAAAAGCTAATTTAAAAACTAGCTTGATGTGCTGAATAAGAAATGAGGATGTATGCATGATTGCGATACCTTAATAAAAACAACTATTTAATTGAAATCTAAAATCGACTGCAAGAAAACTTCTGAACCTTTGGGCTTGCCGGTGTCATTGGCCACTTCTGGGCCAAAACCGCGGGCGGTGACTCTGATTTGGCGCTGGCCTTCTGTGCTATT
>JAYVHZ010000663.1:0-5207 GCA_043770645.1 Undibacterium sp.
TCGAGCGGCTGTATCGGAGCTGCGGATTTGTTGTAACAGGCGTGATGCGACTGTTTTTAATACATGGTCCCCCATATCATGACCCCAGTTATCATTTACCTCTTTAAAGCCATCGAGATCGAGAAATAAAATGGCCACTCTCCGCTCCTGACGTTGTGCCATGATGAGCAATTGTTGTAAGCGTTCCATCAGCAATAGACGGTTCGGTAGTTTGGTTAAACTATCATGCAGTGCGAAATGCGCGACTTCCTCTTGCCGTTGCCACTCGACCGTTATATCGTGAAATACACCGACGTAGTGATTTACTTCATCCACATGATTCTTGATGCTAGATAGAGTCAGTTTTGCCAGAAAATGTTGCCCGTCTTTGCG
This sequence comes from Undibacterium sp., assembly GCA_043770645.1. Taxonomy (GTDB): domain Bacteria; phylum Pseudomonadota; class Gammaproteobacteria; order Burkholderiales; family Burkholderiaceae_D; genus Undibacterium. The sequence goes on from JAYVHZ010000663.1 coordinate 373, forward strand.
TTTATTCCATACCTTCCCATGCCATTCGCCGCTAGAGCGCAACTGCTGATACATGTGCTGGAAAAAAATGGAATCATGACGCCCAGAATTGAGGATACTGACGGGTTTGCCTAATACGTCTTCATCGCTATAACCAGTGAGTGTGCAGAATGCTGGGTTGACCGAAATGAAGTTGGAGTTAGCATCGGTCACCATGATTCCTTCGGATGTCGCACTGAAGACGCTTGCTAGCAGTCGCACCTTGCCGTCTGCTTTTCTCAATTCGGTAATGTTCGTAATGAGTACAAAAAAACCCTGCACTTCACCATTACTGGCACGATCTGGGAAGTAGTTGACCAAAACATTGCTCACACTTCCATCGTCTTTTGGAATTTCGCGCTCAAATTCCTGTATTTTCCCTGCTAACACAGCGCTTATGTGGGGGGCGCTCTGCACAAACAGTTTTTCCCCAAGAAGTTCTTGCACAGTGATACCGATGATTTCGCTAGCTGGACGAGCAAAACCCTGCAAGTAAGCCAAATTCGCAAATCGACAAATTAAATCCTGATCCCAATAGGCGATCATATTTGGGAAGTTGTCAGTCAATGTGCGAATAAAGCGGGTGTTTTTGACTGTTTCGTCCAATAAGCTTTCGGTTCTTTTTCTCGTTTCTAATAATTCTTGCTCATAACGTCCACGTTCCGTTGTGACAAAAAAAAGCCAAGCATAAGCCTCGATTCCATCGATATTGGTACGTTGGCAGTTCATGAGTACCGGAATTTTGTCGCCGAGATGATGATTGATTGTCAGACGAATTTCACTCACTTTCCCTTCACGCAATAAGATAGGCCATACATGCGTTTGTAAGAAAATGCGACTCGCAAGAGGAAAGAATTTTTCCATCGAAATCGATTCGACTTCCTCAATGCGTTTGCCGATGATCTTGAGTAAGTCGCGATTCGCGAGTCGAATATTGCCCAGTGTATCGGTGAGCAACATTGGACAAGGGATGAGATCAAAATTAGTCATATCGATAGCACATCGCTATTCGATAAATTCGCGAATGGCTTCAATCACTAAGTCAGGTGCACTCATGTGAGCACAATGGCCCTGAACCTCCAATACCTTTAACTGACTATCGTCGATTTGGGTATGCATGTACTCGCCTATCGACACGGGTGCCAAGCTATCGGAACGATGTTGAAGAATTAAACAAGGTACCGTTACTTTTGGCAGGTCGCTGCGGTTATCGGCGAAAAAGGTGGCTTTGGCAAACAACTTTATCGCAATAGGATCGGTGGAGCAAAAGCTATCAGAGAGCGCGAGCGTGGTGCTTTCTGATGCTTCTTTTGGGGAGACGACAGGGGCAAGGTAATTTGCCCATCCAATGTAGTTTTGATCCATCAGGTCAAGCAGATCTTCTAGATCACTTTTCTCAAAACCGCCTAGGTAATCTGGTGGATGATTGATAAAGCAAGGGTTAGGGCCTACTAAAATGAGTTTGTTAAACAACCCTGGTCGCATGATGGAAGCGATGATGCCAATGCTGCAACTGACCGAATGTCCAACAAAGGTGACATCGTGGGTGAGCTCAAGCGCATCGCATATTTCCAAAATATCTTGCGCATAACCTGCTAAATCAGCGTATCGCTGCGGCTCAAAAGCTGAAAGATCCGATTTGCCAGAGCCAACGTAATCAAACACCACTTGCTTATGACTGGAGGCGAAGGCGGGAGTGATCGCATCCCACATTCCTTGATGACATCCAAATCCATGGGCATATAGAATTACCTTGTCATGGGCACCTAATACTTTGACGTTATTTCTTGAAATGATATTCGGTGCTTTTTGGTCTATCAGCATAGAGTTCTCCATAAACAAAGTGTAATCAGGCTATTTCAACGGTGGTTTTATGCATCATACAGACTAGTCTCTGTTTGCCATTGTAAAGTATGTTGAAATTGGACATCAAAATATTGTTTTTGAGAAAAAAAGTAGACTGGCAGTCATAAAATAACTTATGCTTGTTATATTGAAAGTGAATTAAGGAAATGCCTTTCATTTATTGAGCGGCACACGGAGAGAACAATATGCAAAGCGCCGCAATACCCATCAATGAATCTGATCGTCTGCGATCCTTACGCGAGTTAAAGTTGCTCGACTCTGCGGCAGAGCCGCAGTTTGACGCCATCGTTAATGCCGCGGCCTTGATCTGCGGCACTCCCATTTCGCTCACCTGCTTGGTCGATATGAACCGACAATGGTTTACATCCTATCTTGGCTTTAATACTTTAAAACAATGTAGAGATTGGAGCTGTCATGCCTCTGTTTGATCCACAAAAAAGTCAGATTCTGATCGTTGATGATGATATTTCTATTATCCATCTGTTAAGCGAAATTTTGCGGGGAACCGGGCAAATTACCTTTGCGACTAAGGGGGAGCAAGCCATCAAAATGGCGCAAGCGAATCAGCCAGATTTGATTTTGTTAGATATTTCGATGGCAGAGATGGATGGGTTTGAAGTGTGTAGACAGCTTAAACTGGATCCAGACACAAAGGAGTTACCCATCATTTTTATGACTGCTCAAGACGGTACAGAGAGCGAAATCCAGTGTTTCGAAGCTGGTGCAGTTGACTTTGTTTTGAAACCATTTAATCCACGCGTGGTGCAAGCGCGGGTGAATGTACATTTGCGATTAAAGCAGCATGTGGAAATGCTCGGTGCTTTGGCAAAGAGAGATGGTTTGACGGGCTTGTTTAATCGCCGCTACTTTGATGAGTGCTACGATGCCGAGTATAGGCGCCTACAGCGGCATCAACTACCTTTGGGATTAGTGTTCATCGATATTGATTATTTTAAAAAATATAATGACTTTTATGGACACTTGGAAGGCGATGAGGTCTTGAAGCGCGTTGCGCATGCATTGGCTAGTGTGTGTAAACGCCCGGGTGAGATGGTGGCACGTTTTGGAGGAGAGGAATTTGTTGCTTTGATTCCGCATATTGATCCGCAAAATTTGTCGAACTTAGGTGAAAGTTTTTGCACCGTAGTGCGTGAGCTGCAGATTCCGCATCTCCAAAGTGATACGAGTGCACACGTGACGGTGAGTGTTGGCGTCGTAAGTGCAATACCCTCCAAGGACTTGTCCCAAAGCGCATTACTAGAGGCGGCCGATAAAACCTTATATTCGGCGAAGCATCATGGTCGCAATCGATTTGAAACTCTGATTCTGTAGGTAAGTCGGGGGAGAATACACAACACTTATTGGATATTGACCGCGTGGACGTAGGAACTTTATAAAATCCAGTGTAGTTTGCAGTATTGGGTAGATAATTTTTGATTTGGAGTGCCTACAATGCTAGAGCAGGTTCAACGTAATAGTCTTCAAACTAATCAAACTTTTGTATTTGGCGTGCTCTATTTACTGCTGGCGGCAAGTTCCATTGCTCTTTCAAAAGGTGACGGGATTTTAGCTAGTCTATGGTACGCCAATGCTGTTGGAATTGCAGCCCTAGTATTTGTTGCTAAAGCTCTTCGCTTTCGCTTGATTATCTTGCTAGCCGTCGCGAATTTCTTTGCAAACTGGCTGATGGGAAATGGATTAGCAAAATCGTTTGCCTTTGTGATTCCCAACCTTGTAGAAATGCTAGTAGCACTTCTTTTATTGCATCGATTTCCTAAGTTAAGAAGATTTGATCAGAGTCCAGAACGTATGTTGGGCTTCATCTTGATCATCTGTTTTCTTCCAGTGATGCTTGGTGCACTTTGTGGTGCTGCTACCTTATACGCCTTTGGGGTTGGAGATTTACTCAGTACGTTTTTGTTTTGGTTTGTGGGGTCGGCAATAGGGACACTGTCTTTGCTCCCTTTTCTGTTGATGGCGCATCGAAGTTCAACGACGGCGTTATATGGCTTACTTAGTTCCAGAATGACGTGGATATTTGTTTGCCTGGTTCTGACTGTTAGCTATCTTGCCGCTCGATATTTACCCTTTCCTTTCATTTACATCGTTTTACCCTTGGTGCTTGCCTCGGTGATGTGTCATATGACTGTCGTCACGATGTTAGTGTTCACACAGTCTTTGTTTTTTGCATTTGCCTTCTATTTTGGATGGACAGACAAAATTCCGGTTCCCTCCAATATCGAGGGGATTTTTAGTTATATTCCTATCCTCTTGACTTTAGTTCCCGCCTTGATTCTTGGGGCGAGTATGAATCAATTTCGTGCCCGTGATCGGGAGAATAAGCAGTATCGTAGTGAGTTGCTCGAACACCATAAAGAGCAACAAATCATTATTGATCATATTCCAGCATTGATTGGATTTTGGGATAAAGATTTAAAGAACCGGTTTGCTAATCGCATATATGAGAAATATTTTGGTCTACAACCTGATGAAATTTTGGGAAAGCATATTAGTGAGGTGATTGGGCAGGATTTATATGAGAAAAACCGTCCATTTCTAGAGGCCGCACTGCGTGGAGAACGACAGACATTTGAAAGAACCATCCATAGTGACGATGGGAAAACCGTAGAAAATCTTGCTTCATATGTGCCTAGTTATCGTGATGGCGAGATTGATGGCATCTATATATTTGTGTCAGATGTGACTGAGCTTAAGCGTGCGCAACGTGAACAATTCATTGCCCAGGAACGATTCCAAGCGGTGATTGATTCTGCGACTGAGTTTTCAATTATTGCAACCGATGTGCAAGGAATGATTACTGTCTTTAGTAAAGGCGCAGAAAAAATGCTGGGATATACAGCTGACGAAATGGTCAGCAAACAGTCTCCGGCGATTATTCATTTAGCTGAAGAAGTGATACTTCGAGGAAAAGAACTCAGTGCCGAATTGGG
>JAYVHZ010000664.1:0-11124 GCA_043770645.1 Undibacterium sp.
AGAAAATCTGCACATAGTTTTTGCAGCTTTCGATATAGCGTATCGCCTTTAAATCGATCAAGTGACATTTCTCACCGTCTTTGATAAAAATCTTACTATCGATTTCCAAACGTGGCAGTGTTGCGGGAGTTTTTTCACCCGCATCCGATTCAGGGTTCGTTTCGTTCTGCTGCGCTCCCCCTTCATCTTCGCTATCAAAAAGTTTCGCAATCGCCGCATCGAGACGTGTCTGCGCGATGGGTTTGAGTAGATAATCAACCGTATTGAAGTCGAATGAGCGTATCGCGTAATCCGCGTAAGCCGTAGTGAAGATGATCTTGGGCAGATAGTCGAGTTGCTCCAACAGTTCGAAGCCGCTGCCGCCCGGCATGTGAATATCGAGGAAGACAAGTTCGGGTCTATCTTGTGCTATTAATTCTTTCGCTGTACGAACATTTTCAGCTTGTCCAATCAATTCAATATTAGGGTATTTCGCTAACATGCGAATCAAGCCTTCGCGCGCGAGGCGTGAATCTTCCACCACAATTGCCTTCATAGATGACTCTCCTTTGGTAGCTGTAGTTGCACCACAAATTGCGTGTTCATTGGCGTAAGCTCTTGCGAAAAGGCGTGCATTTGCGCCTTGGTGCCATATAAGAGATCTAAGCGTTTTCTTATATTCTCTAAACCGATACCCAAGGTCGCGACATGCCCTTGTTTGGCAAGGTCCTTGCCCAAACCATCTTTGTTAGAAGCGAGGTCATTGCGAATTTCAAACAAGAGTTGATCTGCCTGATCGGTCACCGTCATCGATAACATTCCTCCTTGAGCAATTTGGTCGATACCATGTTTGATCGCGTTCTCAATTAGCATTTGCAAGATCATCGGCGGTAGCAAGTAGGAATGAAACTGCGGGTCGATGTTCATTTGAATTTGCAGACGCTCTTCCATCTGTATTTTCATGATTGCCAGGTAGCGTTCGATGATGTCGAGCTCTTCTTGTAGACTGACTTTATCGCGTGTGCTGCTAGCGAGTGAATAGCGCAGTATGTCGGAAAGCGCGACGACCATCTCGTCAGCATGCTGCGTATTTTCATGCATCATAAAGCGAATATTATTCAGTGCATTAAACAGAAAGTGCGGATTGAGTTGATTCGACAGGCTACTCAACTGTGCTTCTTTTAAGGTATTTTGTAGGCGCAAATTATGCAGTTCGGCATCTTTAATTCGACGCGCACTGGTCACACTGGTGTAAATAAAAATCCAAATGCAGATGAATAGTTGTGCTTGCAGAGTACTTCCAATCAGCATTCCCACCGATAAACCGACAGGGCGCAATTCAGGGTATTTCGCACTCAAAGCGGACCAGAAAAAAAGAACCGTTAACATTGACACGCTGGCTGCTACCAATAATCCTGTCAAGGTGCCATAAACGATCACCAGAGGAACAAGTTTGGTCATGGGAAGCTGATGCCATGCCCGTAATTTGTACAAATAGCGAAATCCAATAACCACAGCGCTATACGGCAGACACCAAATCACGGAGGCAATAATGTTAGAGGCAGAGAAATCACCCCAAAAGTAAAATACGAGCAGGGTAACAATGGTGATGGCTAGTACCGAAATACCATGGAATAGCCAGAATAATGGATCGCGAGGGAAGAACAAAATGGGCATGATAAAAATCACTCTACGAATCGATATGCCCAAGCATACCGATGTTTGATCGTCATGGGAAGTCGCGCCTGTAAATACGGTAGATGAGTTGGTTTCCTGCGAAATTCAATCTTCAGGAGACCAACTCATACTTCAAAGTCTAAGCCTTACCAAATACGGACACGTTGCGATTCAGGCTTGTACATGGCATCCCCCTCTTTGCTGCCAAACGCTTGGTGGAACCCATCGACATTAATCAAAGAACCATTGATGCGGAAAACGTCCGGCGCATGTCTGGAGGTGCGCAGCTCTTGTGTTGCGACCTCTGGCCTAGTTTTACTACGACGACTTTGTGCATAACTAAGAAAAAACCGTTGCTCTCCAGTGAGTCCATTTACCACTGGAGATGGCTTGCCATGCAAGGACTTTTTGTAGGCCTTAAAAGCAATTTGCAAGCCAGAGAGATCCGCCATATTTTCTGATAAGGTCAATTCGCCATCGACATGTTGGCCAGGAAAGAGCTCGTAGGCGTTGTACTGTGCAACCAATTTTTGCGCCATTTTGTTGAATGTTTCGCGATCACTATCCGTCCACCAGTTTCGCAAGCGACCGTCACCATCAAACTGACTACCCATATTATCAAATCCGTGACTAATTTCATGGCCTATGGTGGCACCGATAGCGCCATAATTGGTCGCGTCATCGGCACGCATAGAAAAATAGGGTTCTTGCAAATGCGCGGCCGGAAACTCTATGTCGTTACGTAAAGGATTGTATTGCGCATTGACTGTTTGTGGCAGCATATCCCAATCACGCCTGTCGGCCTTCTTCCCTGCTTTGGCGGCATTTTGCAACCAATTGAATTTCACAGCACGATGACGATTTTCCAGCGCATCGCCAACGACGATATCGAGTGTGGAATAATCTCGCCACACATCGGGGTAGCCAATCTTGCTGCCGTATTTACTGATCTTATCGAGAGCCTCCTTTTTGGTCGGATCTGACATCCAGCTCAACTCCTGTATCGAGTCGCGATATGCGGCGAGCAAATGGCTTACCATCGTTTGCATACGTTTTTTCTGTTCCTCAGGGAAATATCGTTCCACATATAAACGACCAAGGGCTTCGCCAAAGGCCGTGTTCAATACGCTGATCGCCTTTTTATCACGTGCGGCTTCCTTCGGTGTGCCGTTTAAAGTTTGACCAAAAAACGCAAAACTCGCGTCACGAAATGCTTTCGGCAAAACTGGCGTGGCCTCATGCAGACTCTTTAGTTTGAAGTAAGCTTTCCAGTCGGCGAGCGGTACACTACCATAGAGTTTGGCAATCGCAGCCACAGCGCCTGGTTGCGCATTGGTGAACATGTCTTGATTCACCAGCTGTGCGCCTTGAAAAAAGGCTTGCCAATCAAAATCAGGCGCGTCTTTTTCCAATTGACTTACGCTCATACTGGCGACGAGAGCAGGGTCATGACTCCTCGCCGGTTCCCATTGCGCCTGCGCAATGTGTGTTTCTATACTTAATGCCGCATCTGCCAATTTTGCCGGGTGCGATTCCCCCGCCAAACTTGCCAGTTTAAGTAAGTAATCACGATAGCCACGTAATATCGCGGCATTTTTAGCATTGTTTGTTATGTAAAAATCTCGATCCGGCAAACCAAGTCCACCTTGCGACAATATGGCCAGATTGGTACCAGGATCTTGAAATCCGGGCATAACAAATGGCACGAAAATCGGTGTCTCGATACGGCCTTGCAGTTCTCCTTGAAAGCGCGCAATCGCTGCCATGTCTTGCAAGTCGTCGATTTTTTTTAAGATCGCTTGAATAGGGGCTATGCCTTTTTTCTCTATCTGAGAGACATCCATATAACTCTGAAAGTAGCGAGTCACTTTCGTCTGGGTAGCATTAAGTTTTACGCCACTCGCCTGCTTCTTGACTAGCTCGTCAACGATAGTGCGAATTCTTTGATTGGTAATTACCGGCAGGTCGGAACCAAATGCATAGGATTTATCTTCAGGGATTTTCGTATTAGCGAGCCAGTCGGCATTCGCCGCTTGATAGAAGTTGTCTTGGTAACGAACTTGATTCTGCTTACTTGCACTGCCATCGCTTGCCAAAGCAATTTGAGCGCTAAAAGCGAGGGAGATTGAAGCTAAAAGTGTGAGGTATCGCATGATTTTTCCTTTCAGTGACATGCTGCCGAATGATTTGGCGTAAGCGTATTATTTCGCTTAGCAATCAGGAAAAGAAAAAAAGGTGCCGAATGGTCGATATTGAGAATAAACGGCCAAAATTGGGTTTTGTCTGTGCCAAACACAGTGGTCTTGTTTCGATCAATTGATTATCAATAATGAATAACGAGAAATTCAACAACGCCTTCAGTTCCTCCCTATATGTGTAAGCATACTTCCTAAATATCACTGGAAATACGAAGACCTCCATCGCTCCAAGCAATGAATTTTTTATTGCCAAAAAATAAAGTTATGACGTAATATTATCCAATGATGGATAATCGTGACAATGTAAATAATGAGGGAAACATAATGCAAAAAATTCTTTCCAGTAAATCGTTCTTCAATCTTAGACGAGCTCTATGCTTCGTCACCGTGCTCAGCTGCTGTATGCAAGTTCAGGCACAAAATTCTGGCCTTTCGCCGGAAATTGAAAAGGCGATAGATGCCTTGGTTGTGAAAGCGCTAGCCGACAGTTCTGTGCCTAGCGTGTCGATTGCGATCGTCAAAGACGCCAAAATCGCGTTCGCCAAAGCTTATGGCGATGCACGTAGCTCGCCAAAATTGATGGCGACGCCTGAGATGCGATACAAAATCGCCTCCAACAGCAAACAAATCACCGCGACCGCGCTCTTATTACTTGTCGAAGAAAAAAAACTCTCTCTCGATGATTCTGTCGCACGTTTCTTTCCCAAGCTGACCCGTGCCAAAGACATCAGCGTACGCCAACTGTTGAATCACACTAGTGGCTATCAAGATTATTATGCGGTGGATTATCTTCAGCCTAGTATGCAGCGCGACATCACGCCTGATGGCATCCTCGCTTTGTTCGCACAAAAGCCGCTCGACTTCGAACCCGGCACACGCTGGCAATACAGCAATACCAACTACGTTTTACTCGGGCGGATTATCGAAAAAGTTAGCGGGCAGCCATTCGCAGCATTCCTTCAAAAACGTATTTTCGATCCATTGGGAATGCACAGCGCCATTGATGTTGACGTCAAATCTCTGGAAGCGAGCGACCCTGCTGGACATACCCGCTATGCTCTCGGTCCTGTGCGCGAAGTGAGTGCCGAAGGCAAAGGATGGATGTGGGCGACTGGGCATTTAGCGATGAGTGCGAGCGATTTAGCGAAATGGGATATATCCTTGATGAATGGGGCAATTCTGAAACCTGCTTCGATCAAGCTATTGAGCACCGCGGGTATGCTCAAAGATGGTAATTCGACGCGTTACGCGCTTGGGCTTGATGTTTCGCAAATGCCCAACGGCCACCGACGCTGGTCGCACACTGGCGGCGCGTCAGGATTTCTCAGTGCGAATCGTACCTATCCAGATGACCGCATGGCCATCACGGTTCTCAGTAATGGTGAAGGCGATGCCTTTCGCACGATTACCCAAGAGATCGAAAAACTGTTGTTCGCTGAAGCTGCCGATCCGGATGCAGCAAGTAGTTTAGAGAGAACACGTCAGCTGTTTTTAGGATTACAAAAAGGCGAGCTTGATCGAGATAGTGTGACCGAGGATTTATACGGTTTTTTTAATCCCGCGATATTGGCTGATTTCGCCAGTTCACTCGCACCACTAGGCGATATCCTTAGTATCAACCAGACCAACAAATCAGATCGTGGCGGCATGGCACATCGCAGCTTTACTATCACCACGGCGAGTCAGAAACAAATAGCGGTAGCGGCTTATGTGAAGCCAGATGGACGCTTTGATCAGTATTTGGTGAGTGAGAAAAAATAAAAATTTATTTGCTTGGGCACGGCGTGCCCAAGCCTTGCAGCATCGATTACCGCCACTGACTCAACATCAAAAACGTAATCGACTCGAACATCTACAGCTTCCACTTAAGCGCGTGAACTTAATTATTTTTTACCAGCCAACGTCGAGAAAGATAGTCAAGCGTGATGGTACTGTCGCCAAAGTGTTTTAAACCCAAAATACCGAATACTTTTTGACCTGGTTCAAATGCAGATTGTGCACAATAGGACACTTGGTATTCGTCTAAAGTCAGCATCGTAGCAATAGACATAGGCCCTTTGACTTTGGCTTTGTAGCAGCTAATTTGCTTGCCCCAACTTATCACCTTAAACTCCTCGACATTGGTACCCGCTGCTGCCGGCAAACCGCCTGTCAAGTCGTCCCACTCCGTCGCGCTGGTCGCATTCAATCCGAAAGCCGTCGCGCCCGTATCGAAGAGTGCATAGCCCAATTTACCAGAAGGTACGCGCACTTCGACTAAAGTATGACCGCCGGAGGATTCACCCTTCCATTGCGCATAAATGAGGGGTTGTGCACTGCTATCTCTCGCCAACACGGCATTCGGTGAAACCATGAATTGACTATTTTTCAAGTCAAGAGTCAGACTACCATTTTCAAAGAAGGCATTTCCTAAGGTCGCAATATTTGAGCATTCCTTGTCTTTTAGTTTGACCAAATTGGAAGGTTTTGCCTTCAGTTGTGTCGATATCGGCCCTACCTCAAAGAGAACATCGACCAACTCTTCATTCTGGTCCTCTGACGCTTTACTGCGCCAAATGACTTTGGATGCAGCACCGGTATCGAGTTGTGCGGAGCATGCAATGCCATTAACCTTGATTGGCAACACAATGGCCATTCGCTCTTTAGGTGCACCTGGCATCATGCTTCCTTGCGCCCATCTAAACGGATAACTAGTTGGTTCAGTTGCAAAAGAGCTAGTCGTCACTAACAAGGAACAAAGCCCAAACATGGCAAACTGCATCGACAAACCCGTGTTAAGCCCGCGCGATGCAGAACCACAAAGCGGGGTTGAAATCCAGTCAGTGTTGGAACGGAAAAGTATTTTCATTAGGGATTTCAAAGAGAAGTAAAGATTAATTGACAAGGCAATGTGAAAGCATCCTCTACATACGCGCTTGCTCCAGAACGTCACTTGCAATGGTGAGCCTTATAGATACTTTTCTTAACTTTTAGTTCCTTTAGATAAAGGCGAGGCGTATCAGAAAGCTCACAAGCTACCGTTCTGGCAAGAATTCATACTTAAGGTCGACGATTGGAATACCCATCGATGGATGGGATATTGGTGTGTTGTGCTCGTATTAGGTCAACAGATCAGATCAAGAGTCCCGATTCTGTCCTCAACTCTGAATTCGACAAGCATCTCATTCATGGATGAGCGTGACAACTGTAGATTTATCATGCGGATATCATTCTACCGACCTGGGCAGTCGCCATCACAGACGACTATTTCCCCAAAAAATCGTCATAATGATTTCACACCAATAAGAAATCACCGCTGTCACTCGTGACTTCTAGGCAGTCACAAAAAGTATTTACTGCACACCCACCAAAAGCGCAATCAATGCGCCTTTGGTGCGGCGTTTATTTAGAAGAAGCATGACTCAACTGAAGGCTCACGGTCGCAATACTCTTAGACTTATTCGACCACATCCAACAGTAATCTTGCTCCTTGGGCACTGCAAACTGTCCGGCGCTTTCTTTGCGCGCTTTTTGTTTGACTGGCAAACTCACTTTCTTCCCTTCATGAAAATGAATATTGAAATCGAGCGCATTTGGGCTGCTAAATTGCCAATCAATTTTTTGCCCTGCTGCCAGCTTTCCGCAAACCTCGAGGATGCCACCCGCTTTGATGTCCGCGTTGTGTTGAAAACGGCCATGTTCATCCATTTTCAATTCCACTAGACTAGCTGCTGCTTGGTTGCTGGCTGTCGCGCAGACAATCGCGATAGCGATGTTCGCCAGTGTCAATGACAGCTTAGTGCTTATGTTCATGGGCATGCTCCGCTTCTTTATTGGCAGGCTTGGCGCTCGATTTCTTGACGATAGCAAATGGGGTAAAGCGTGCTTGCTCTGCTGGCTTACCTGCCATCGTGACCGTCAATGCGCCCTTTAAATTAGCAGTAGAAGCATAAGTTGCTTTACCAACTAAACGATTCTCACCTTCTGGTACCAATTCCACGGTCGATTTTTTTGCGCCCTGCACCAGTGTCAAGGTCGCAGTTGCACCTTTAGTAGCAATACCTTTATTTGCGTGATCCGTCACATACACAGTCACGGCATTTTCTTTAGCAGTTTTATTGTCTTGTGCCAATACCAATTCGAAATGATACACACCAGCCATGCGAGTTTGACCACCGTTTGGCGATTTGGTCGAATCGAAATATTTATCGTCATGGGCGTACACACTGCTAACGCTGGCTGCACTGATTGCAACACCTGCTAATGCTGCAAAAACGAATTTTGAGAGTTTCATGTTATTTCCTTTTCTAAAAATATTGAGACATTGCGTTCATGTCGTTTAGTTTTAACTTTCCCGCGATGGCGGGAATCCAATGGCGTAAAACTTAAAGACACTGGATCCCTGCCTACGCAGGGATGACACCACGATTTCATAAAGTAACTAATCGGTATCCGACAATTTGATAACTTTCATCAAAACTAAAACACTTCGTGCTGTTCATCATTGTGCTTAGCTGCAAGCAAATTCAACAAAGGTTTTTCACCCCAACGCCAAAACATCAATGGTGTTAACACGGTATCAAGCAAGGTGGAGCTAATCAGCCCACCAAAAATCACTACCGCGACCGGATGCAAAATTTCTTTACCTGGTGCATCCGCTGAGACTAACAATGGCATTAACGCAAACGCAGCAACTAAGGCAGTCATCAAAACAGGCGTTAGACGCTCTAGTGAACCACGAATAATCATCTCTTTGCCAAATTTTTCACCTTCAAAGGCACATAAATTAATATAGTGGCTAATTTTCAAAATACCATTACGCGTTGAGATACCTGCCAAAGTGATGAAACCCACTAAAGCTGCGACTGACAAGGTCTGTCCTGACAACCACAAGGCGATCACCGCACCAACCAGCGCCAATGGAATATTCCCCATAATAATCATAGTCAAAGCAATCGAACGATAGCGACTATACAGCACTAAGAACATCAAAGACAAGGACACCAAAGACAACAGGGCGATCAGATTCGACGCTTTTTCTTGTGCCTGAAATTGTCCTTCTAGTGAAGTCGAATAACCGACAGGCAAATCTTTAGCCGCCAGTTCTTCACGTATATCTTGTATCACTTGTGTCATATCTCGACCATCCGTATTTGCAGACAAGACAATACGGCGACGTGAATTCTCACGATTGATTTGATTCGGACCATCACTTTCTTCAACCTTTGCCAATTGCGATAAAGGCACATGACCGCGTGGCGTCTCTATCAATAATTGTTGCAAGGCTTGCAGATCGCGGCCATTTTCTGGCAAGCGCAATAACATGTCGAAGCGACGATTTCCCTCAATGATTTGGGTGATCTTTTCGCCTTCAATTTGTTGCTGCAAGCTGCGCAACAAGACGCCTGGCGCAATACCGTAACGCGCAGCTTGTTCGTAATCGACATGAATTTTGATCTGAGGAATCAAGACTTGCTTTTCAATTTGCAAATCGGTGATACCGGGCACACGACCTAAACGCTCACGCAAATCATTGGCGATATTGCGCAAAGTATCGAGATCATCACCTACGACTTTCAAGGCAATTTGCGCACGTACACCAGAAAGTAAATGATCAAGGCGATGAGAAATCGGTTGCCCAACATTGCTATTGGCAGGCAAGACTTTCAGACGTTCGCGGATATCGTGAATAATCTCTTCACGACTACGCTTAGACTTTTTCAAATCCACATCCATCTCGCTGTAATGCACGCCTTCGGCATGTTCATCCAACTCAGCACGACCAGTACGACGCCCAACTTGCGTGACTTCCGGCACTGCCAACATCAATTGTTCTGCCAAGCTGCCTAGACGGTTAGATTCTTCCAAGGAGGTGCCGGGATTGAGTACCAGATTGACCGTCAATGTACCTTCATTGAACGCTGGCAGAAAAGCGCGTGGAAAGAATGGTACGGCTATCGCGGCAACGACCACCGCCGCGACGGCAACAGCAAACAAACTACGTACATGCTGGAAAGACCAATTTAAAAGTCGTGTATCCCACTTTTTCAACCAAACTACCAGCGCGCTATCACCATGTCCGAGTTGCTTCATCTTTGGCAATAAGAAATAACAGAGGACTGGCGTGACCGTCATCGCCACTGCCATACTCGCTAGAATCGAGACCACGTACGCAATCCCAAGCGGCGTAAACAAACTGCCTTCAATACCAGGTAAAGCGAATAAGGGCACGAATACCAACACCACGATCACGGTCGCATACACAATCCCGCTGCGCACTTCGCCAGAGGCACGCGAGATTACCTGCAAAACTGGCAAAGGTTGCGCTAACAAGCTATTTTCTTTGAGGCGACGCAGCACATTTTCCACATCGACAACCGCATCATCGACTAGCTCACCAATCGCAATCGCCAAGCCACCAAGCGTCATCGTATTAATCGATAAATCCAGATAGCGGAAGACTAAAATCGTCGCCAACAGAGACAAAGGAATCGCCACCAAAGAAATAATCGTAGTGCGAATATTCAATAGGAATAAGAACAATAAGATCGCCACCATGATGGCGCCATCACGTAAGGCATCGTTAACATTGTCCAGAGAGTTCTTAATGAAGTCAGCTTGACGGAACAAAAATTGCGGCTGCTCTACGCCTTGCGGCAAATTCTTACCCAATTCCGCAATCGCACGTTCGACTTCACGCGTGAGTTTGACGCTATCGGCAGTCGGTTGTTTTTGCACCGACAGAATCACCGCAGGCTTGCCTTTGTAACCGCCGTCGCCACGCTTAAATGCAGGCGCAATCGCGACATCCGCGACTTGCTTCAATAAAATCGCCTGCCCTTGTTTCATCGCTACCACGACATTTTGTAAATCTTCGATGCGACTAGTGCGACCGATTTGACGGATCAAATACTCACGCCCATTCGCTTGCGCAAAGCCACCACTGGTATTCGCCCCAAAATCTTTAAGCGCAGCTTCTACCTTGTCGAGTTCTATACCAAGTGACTGCAATTGTGCAGGTTTGATCTCGACCCGATACTGGCGCACCTCGCCGCCAATCGGCGTGACCTGTGCCACACCTGGAATATTCAACAGACGCGGGCGCATGATCCAATCTGCGTACTCACGCACTTGCATTGCCGAGGTGCTGGCTGCCCCATTGACATCGGCGCTAATCGGTAATGCGATCAATAATATCTCACCCATGATGGAGGAAATCGGCCCCATCTGCGGCGTGACACCGGCAGGTAACTGTTCACGCACTAAACTCAGACGTTCTGCAATCTGCTGA
>JAYVHZ010000665.1:0-3209 GCA_043770645.1 Undibacterium sp.
CTCTCGCTACCGATACGTGACATCAAATCGCCAGTACGTTTACTACCAAAATATTCTAAGGACAGCTTCAACAGGTGTTCATAAGTCGCGGTGCGCAAATCAGCGCCTATGCGTTCAGAGACCAGCGCCAAAATATAGGTTTTACCCCAACTCAGTAGCCACGCCAAAATTGCGGCACCGAGCAATCCACCGATATACATCACCACCAAAGAGGTTTCTACATGCTTCCCACTTTGATAAGGAATCAGCACTTCATCTGTCAGTGGTTTGGTTAAGTAACGCGGAATCATGTGTGCTGCAGTGCCCAGCAACATCAAGGTAAAGCCAATGATCAACGATATTTTGTAAGGACGGGCAAAGCGCCACAAACGAAACAAAGTCCAGGTCGATGGTGGCGTATGGATGACCTTGGTACACACTGGACACTCTTCTTGATCCGGTTCAAGGATAGCCTTACAACTTGGGCAGATATTCTGTTCTGCTTTTTCAACAGGCTTACCCGTCAGATGCTCATGCAATTGATCATTGAAAGCATCCATCAAGCGAATGACCAAGAGATTCTGACCTAAAGTAAAACGCCAGTGCGCGAGCAAATTCGCTTGATTCAATAGCTCTAAATGCCCGACACCTGCATGATCGTGGTGGCGCATTTGCAAGCCCTGGGAAAAGTCCCAACTCTGCCATTCTGTTTGCTCACTTGATTTCGATAGCACGCGTTGGTTGGTCAATACAATCAATCCACGCTTAAAATGCAGCTTTGAATCAAGATCAGTTTCCACCGCACTGATTACCATTTCATCTTGCACTAATTGCAAACTCAATTCTTGCTTCCATGCCTCAGGCAGACTTAAGCTTGAACTAGTGATTGCTACTGTTGATGTTGTCATCGTAAAGAAAACTCCATAGAAGGGAATGCGCCGAACAGCAGAAACCCAACAACTATTAAAAAAACCGCACTTATTTTTGCGTGTGCATACGAGATAATGCGCTATTCCTCAACTGAGCCGACGAAAACTGTAGAAGATTGCATCAAGCTGTATGACTGTAACGACAAATTACGGTATTCTGTCGACAGGAAAACAAGATCAAGGAGATTATTTGTTTTTGTAATTGGCAGAAGTATACCAGCAAGCTCGAACGAGATTTTTTCAAATTTGCTGTAATTAACAATGCTTGTCAGCCTGATTTATGCACGGCACGTTACTGATTGGGCTAAGCAAATAAAAGCAAATTTGGTTCCAATAAAAATTGAAGCGAATAGTGATTTCACTATTCAATACTAAAATTGACATTCATGAATACAAAAAAGAGAGACATTACCCCGCTTCGCATATCCCATTTGCGCGGACCGAATATTTGGACTTATCGTCCTGTGATCGAAGTTTGGCTAGATATTGGCGAATTCGAACAACTCCCTTCTAATCAATTACCAGGTCTCTATGAACGATTAACCGAGCGCCTGCCGGGTCTTTTGCAACACCGTTGCGGTGTAGGTGAGATTGGCGGCTTTCTTGAACGCTTAAAAGAAGGTACCTGGGTCGGACATATTCTTGAACATGTCGTCCTTGAATTACAAAATATGGCGGGTATGCGGACTGGTTTCGGGCAGACCCGTTCAACTTGTGTCGAAGGCGTTTATAAAATGGCCTTCCGTACGCGACAAGAACAAGTTGGCCGTGCTGCGCTGACGATGGGACGCGATCTATTGATGACTGTGATTGAAGATCAAGCTTACGATTTCGATACCGAATTAGAAAAATTACGCGACATGGTTGATTCGCTGTGCTTGGGACCAAGTACCGCGCACATCGTTGACGCTGCAACTGATCGCAATATTCCCTCTATCCGATTAACCGAGGGCAATCTGGTTCAACTCGGTCACGGCGCTACCCAACGACGCATCTGGACAGCAGAAACCGACCGCACTAGCGCCATTGCGGAAAGTATCGCCAGCGACAAAGATATGACCAAGTCCCTTCTGAAAGCTTGTGGCGTGCCGGTGCCAGAGGGCAGCCTAGTCCGTAGCGCCGAAGAAGCCTGGGAAGAAGCACAAGACATAGGTCTGCCTGTGGTCATCAAACCTTACGATGGCAACCATGGTCGCGGCGTAACCTTGAATTTAATGACGCAAGACGATGTCAATGCTGCGTATGAGATCGCATCTGCTGAAGGTGATAGCAAGAGCGTGATTGTTGAGCGCTTCATTGTCGGCGACGAGCATCGCCTGTTAGTAGTCGGTAATCGCATGGTCGCTGCGGCTAAAGGTGAATCGCTGTGGGTTATTGGTGATGGGAACTCCACGATCAACCAGTTAGTTGAACAACAGATCAATACCGATCCACGTCGTGGCAATACCGAAGAATTTCCACTCGGATTAGTGACACCTGACGATAGCGCAGAAATTATTCTGGATTTAAAACGCCAAGGCATGACGCCAACGTCGATCCCTGCAGAAGATCAAAAAGTGTTAATTCAACCGAATGGTAATGTCGCCATTGATGTCACCGACGTAGTCCATCCAGAAAACCAACGCTTAGTCGCATTAGCCACGCGTATCGTTGGTCTCGATATTTCTGGTATCGACTTGGTATGCCAAGACATTTCCAAACCTTTACAAGAACAAGGCGGCGCGATTATCGAAGTCAACGCGAGTCCAGGTTTACTTTCTCACTTAAAGCCCGCAGTTGGCAAACCGAGAGATATTGGCGGCGCAATTATCGAACATCTGTTTGGTAAAGAAGATAATGGTCGGATGCCTATCATCGGCATCGCCGGAAGCAAAGGCACTAGCCTGATCGCCCGTCTGGTCGGCAGCATGCTTAGCATGGAAGGAAAATATGCTGGTGTTGCTTGTGCCGATGGCCTTTATCTGGATCAACGACAAGTCGTTAAAACGGATTGCACAGCATGGAACGCCGGTCAACGCTTGTTATTGAACCGCAATGTGCAAGCAGCGGTATTCGAAACCAATGCAAAACGCATCTTGAACGACGGTCTCGCTTACGACAAGTGCACTGTCGGTGTTCTTACTGATCTTGATGGGCATAACGAGCTATCCGATTACTACATTACGGAAGCAGAACAAATGTTCAAAGTCATGCGAACACAAATTGATGTTGTGTTACCGCACGGATGCGCAGTCATCAACGCCGCGATTCCAGAGGCAGATGAGCTAGCCGAGTTATCGGATGGCGAAGTGATTTTCTATG
>JAYVHZ010000666.1:0-8121 GCA_043770645.1 Undibacterium sp.
CGATAGATTGCCGCCGATGTTGCAACTCCCTTCCGATGCGAGCGAAAGTGGAAATAGCATATCGGCTTCATCGGCTGCAGTTTGTATGTTTTGCAGCAGGCAGCCTGCATCTACTGTGATGGTGCTATTGGCGATATCGATATGGCGTATGGTATTGAGTCTTTGCAGCGATAGAACCACCGCATTGCCTGATAGGTCGGGAATGCTGCCGAGCACCAATCCTGTGTTACCACCTTGCGGCACAATCGGTACTTGATACTCTGCGCATAGACGCACCAGCTGAGCGACTTGCGCTGTATTCGCTGGTCTTAAAATCGCTAAGGCTTTTCCGTTTGCACGCTGACGCCAGTCTTGTAAATAGGGCGCTTGTTGTTCAGCATCAAGCAAAACAAATTCTTCACCAATTGCGGATTTGCAGAGATTCAGAAAGTTTTGCATGAGTTGAGTTATTGTTTGGATTTACTGCGTTGATTGAGTTTGTTTGTCGTCTGCTACAGCCGTGCTTGCAGCTTCGGCTTGTTTCTTGGCAGCTTTGGCGATTTTTTTAAATGGCTTCACGTAATAAACAGTGCTGAGAAAAAACACCACGCTTAGTAAAATCTCGGTACCTGCAAGTGCCCGAGACATGCCATCGGCATCGCTCATTGCTCGGACCACGCCTTCGATAAAATAAAACATAATGAGCATCGACGACCATTGCATCGTATAAATATTTTTTTGCAATATGCCGCGTAAGGGGAATAATAATGGCAAAACTTTAATTACCCAAACAGAACCTCCTGGTTTGTAGGGCGCAAGCCACATTTCCCACACAATGCAAAGCAAAATTAAGGCAATTAAGCTGCCAGAGGCCAATCGATGAAACAAAGTTTGATGCGTATTCATATTTTCTGTAGTTGGAGAGCAGTTTCAGCTAAGCGTTTACCAAGCGCTATCGTTAGTGTGCGGGTATCTTCGGTAAACGGTAATTTTCCATCCAGTCCAGACCAGTGAGTCGCACCATAAGGGCTGCCACCAGATTTTGTGGTCATTAACTCTGGGTGTGTATAAGGCAAACCTAAAATCAACATGCCATGGTGCATCAGAGGCAGCATCATGGATAATAAAGTTGATTCCTGACCGCCGTGAAGACTGCCAGTTGAAGTGAACACGCAGGCAGGCTTGCCGCAGAGCGTGCCAGAGACCCAATCTGCTGCGGTGCCATCCCAAAAATACTTCATCGCGGATGCCATATTGCCGAACCGGGTTGGGGAACCGAGTGCAAGGCCAGCGCATTCTTTGAAGTCGCTTAACTCTACATACGGCGCGCCATCTGTGGGAATCGAAGTCGCAGTGGATTCTGTGACGGTGGAAATTGCTGGAACTGTTCGTATTCTCGCCTCGCATCCGTTTACACTGTCAATGCCCTGGGCGATGAGTCGTGCAAGTTGATGGGTGCTGCCATGACGGGAATAATATAAAACAAGGATGGAAAGTGGATTTGTATTCATGGGGCAGATTATAAAGAAGTTCGTGTTGCTATGTTAAGAAGATCTGCTTTAGAGATGAAGCTGCATCGATAATGGAGGCATTTACTTTTTTAAGAGAGATTAACTCTCGGTAGAATGATATATGTTATAAAGCGCCTCGCTTCGGTATTGTACTGTCAAGGTCAATACATCGTCCGTTGCGTTAAGTATTCACAAGAAGCGATGAACATTGATTGATAAGGATAATGATGAGTGGGTTTATGCGTGGCTTAAGTTGGGCGCAGATAAAGAATTTATTTCAATTTGCGAACCGTCGACTACAAGAAGTCCGACTGCCACAAGTTGCAGGTAGCTTGACCTTTACCACGGTGCTGGCTTTAGTTCCAATATTAACTATTGGCCTCGCAATCTTGACGGCGTTTCCATTATTCACGGACTTTAAGGCTTCCTTAGAGGCTTATTTCACGCAAAGCCTGATGCCAAAGCAGATTTCATCGACCGTGATGGGATATCTCACACAGTTTGCGACAAAAGCGACACGGCTCTCGGCTGTCGGTGGTGTGGTGTTGATGATGACTGCGCTTGCCACGATGGCGATGATAGACAAGACTTTTAATCAAATTTGGCAAGTGAAGCGCTCGCGGCCTGTAGTTCAGCGCATAGTTGTATATTGGGCGATTGTCACATTGGGGCCATTGTTGATTGGTATTTCGATGAGTGCCACTTCTAGTTTGTTTAACGCAACCAATGGTGTGATGAAAACTGTGCCCTTGCTTGGTACGATTTTTTATACTTTCGTGTCCATTGCATTTACGACTGGTGCATATACGCTTTTATATTTGACTGTTCCGAACCGTCCTATCGATTGGCGTGATGCTGCTTGGGGTGGTGTTTTTGCAGCGATCGCCTTTGAAATTGCTAAACGTCTGTTTGCTATTTTCATCAAGCAGTTCCCTACTTATACCGTGATTTATGGAGCCTTGGCTGCGGTTCCCATTTTTTTGATCTGGATTTATTTATCTTGGCTCATTACTTTGATTGGTGCAGTGATCGCTGCATCATTGCCGGTCGTGAAATTTGAGCGATGGTGGCATGTGCCAGAAGCGGGTAGTGCATTTGAGGATGCGATGTCGGTATTGCGAGTTTTGGCGACTGCGCGCAATTCAGATGCGGATGCGGCGGTGGGTGTTTTGGAGATTCGACGCCAGACCCGTTTTGGTGTTGATGAAATCGAGGGCTTACTAGAAAAAATGTATGAAGTTGGTTGGGTCGCGAGACTGGCTTCTGATAAATCGGTGCAAAAGCGTTCGTGGTGGAGAAAGCATGATGCCGGCTCTGAGCGTTGGATACTAGTTATGAATCCTGCGGCGTTCACTCTAGCGGATGTCTATCGACTATTTGTTTTTGATACCAAGGCAGATTCACCACTGGCAAATCGTGTGCATCAGGTTATTGGCGATGGTATGTCAGAAAGTTTATTTGACTATTTTTCCTTGCGTTGATTTTATTTGGTGGTTTTTCGAAAAGGTGGATTTTAATTTTGACGGTTCTGCATTATGAAATCTTCTTTTCACATCGTGAAATTGCGTAATGTGCTGCACCATAAAATAATTTCATTTTGAGGAAAGTCATTTCGTATCATGAAATGCAAATCATAAGTAATTGTTTTGTAAGTAAAAAATATTTCTCCTATGTCTTATATAAGACATTGTTGCGGTGCAAGGTTTGTCCTACTATAGATCTCAAGGACGAACACTTTTTAAGCATTTATTTAAAACAGCAGCAATCACTTCAGGAGAACTACCATGGCACAGAAACTCACTCGCGAACAGCAAATTGCAGAGATCCAAAAAGACTGGGATACCAATCCACGCTGGATAGGTATCAAGCGTAATTACACCGCAGAAGACGTTGTTCGTTTGCGTGGCTCTTTGCAAGTTGAACATACTATCGCCAAAACAGGCGCATTGAAACTCTGGGATTTGGTCAATAACGAGCCATTCGTCAACGCACTCGGCGCGTTGACCGGAAATCAAGCGATGCAACAAGTTAAAGCCGGTTTGAAAGCGATTTACCTCTCTGGCTGGCAAGTGGCGGGTGATGCAAACGTCGCTGGTGAAATGTATCCAGATCAATCCTTGTATCCAGCTAATTCAGTACCTTTGGTCGTCAAGCGTATCAACAATACCTTGACCCGTGCAGATCAAATCCAATGGTCAGAAGGCTCAGGCGATGTTGATTTCTTCGCGCCGATTATCGCGGATGCAGAAGCCGGTTTCGGTGGTGTATTGAATGCATTCGAATTGATGAAAGCCATGATTGAAGCGGGTGCTTCTGGCGTGCACTTTGAAGATCAATTAGCCTCAGTAAAAAAATGCGGTCACATGGGCGGTAAAGTCTTGGTGCCAACCCGTGAAGCAGTAGAAAAATTGAACGCAGCACGTTTAGCTGCTGACGTCATGGGAACACATACCGTCTTGTTGGCTCGTACTGATGCCGAAGCGGCGGATTTGATTACCTCAGATATCGACGATAACGACAAACCATTTTTAACTGGTGAACGCACTGTTGAAGGCTTTTATAAAACCAATCCAGGTCTACAGCAGTCCATCTCTCGTGGTTTAGCTTACGCAGAATATGCCGATATGATTTGGTGTGAAACAGGTAAACCTGACTTGGCGTTTGCAAAAGCATTTGCTGATGCGATTCATGCCAAGTTCCCAGGTAAATTGTTAGCTTACAACTGCTCACCAAGCTTTAACTGGAAAAAGAATCTGGACGATGCAACCATCGCAAAATTCCAAAAAGAATTGGGCGCGATGGGTTATAAGTTCCAGTTCATCACCTTGGCAGGTTTCCATGCATTGAACTATGGCATGTTTAATCTGGCACACGGCTACGCACGTCGTCAGATGTCAGCTTTTGTCGAATTGCAAGAAGCAGAATTCGCAGCGGCAGAGAAAGGCTTTACTGCGGTCAAACATCAACGTGAAGTGGGTACTGGTTACTTTGATGCTGTGACTCAAGTGATTCAACAAGGTCAGTCTTCAACGACGGCTTTGCATGGCTCTACTGAGGACGAGCAGTTCTTTGATGCTAAGAAAGTGGCATAAGCTTCGTTAGCATTGGTTGTCAATTAGAGCGGTAGCATCGACAGATGCTGCCGCTTTTTTTATTAATGGTGAGATTTGGGGACGAAAAAAGGTTTGATAGGTTAGTATTTCGATTGAAGAATAATTGACAGTAAATCTTTTAAGAATGTGCTTTATGCCTTTGCCTAATAAAACTCGAACAAAAATTTGCGGAATTACGCGACTAGAAGATTTGCGTGCTGTAGTCGATGCTGGCGCTGACGCACTCGGTTTTGTTTTTTATCCACCCAGTCCTCGCTACTTAACGCCTGAAGATGCGGCACCTTTGATCGCAGCAATGCCGCCATTTGTGACCTCCGTCGGCTTGTTTGTGAACACCAGTCTTGAAAAGCTACAAGCCGTCGTTAATCAAGCGCCTATACAGTTATTGCAATTCCATGGTGATGAATCCGCGCAAGAGTGCCATCGCTTGGCCACTGCAGTGAACCGGCCTTTTATCCGAGCTTTTCGGGTAAAACCTGACACAAGCGCGGCAGATTTGTTAGAATGCGAAGCTGAATGTCAAGCAGCCAGTCCATTATTTCAGGGCTTGTTGCTAGACACTTTCGTAGATAGTTTCGGTGGTAGTGGAAAGGTTTTTGATTGGTCTCTCATCCCAAAAGAACTCGCGCCTCGGGTCGTTTTAAGTGGTGGCTTGAGCGTACAAAACGCGACTGACGCAGTTGTGGGGGTACGGCCGTTTGCAGTGGACATCAGTAGTGGTGTCGAGCTGAAAAAGGCGTGAAGGATGCAGCTAAGGTACGTGCATTTGTGCAAGCAGTGCGCTTGGCCGATAGCATGCCAGACAATTAAAATTAGTTTTCCAAGGAATTCTCATGAAAGAATTATCTTCTCTTGACGCTCATTTCGAGCGTCAATCACTCGGTGGGCAAGCACCAACCGCGATTTATCATTCCGCAACTTATAATTTTCCCGATGCTAAAGGCCACTTTGGTATGTATGGTGGCACCTTTGTCTCAGAAACTTTGACCCATGCTTTGAATGAGCTAAAGGACGCCTACGCCAAATACCAGCATGCCCCAGAATTCTTAGAAGAATTTCGTTACGAGCTAAAACATTTCGTTGGTCGCCCGTCACCTATCTACCATGCAAAACGCTGGTCTGAGATCATGGGCGGTGCACAGATTTACTTCAAACGCGAAGACCTTAACCACACTGGCGCGCACAAAATCAATAATGTGATCGGTCAAGCCTTGCTGGCAAAACGTATGGGCAAGCCACGCGTGATTGCGGAAACTGGTGCTGGTCAGCACGGTGTTGCGACGGCTACGATTTGCGCTCGGTTTGGTTTGGAATGCGTGGTGTACATGGGCTCGGAGGACGTTAAACGTCAGGCGCAAAACGTGTATCGTATGAAATTGCTCGGCGCGACTGTGGTGCCAGTTGAGTCCGGATCTAAGACTTTGAAAGATGCCTTGAACGAAGCGATGCGGGACTGGGTCGCGAATGTCGATAATACTTTCTACATTATTGGCACCGTCGCGGGACCGCATCCGTATCCTATGATGGTGCGCGATTTTCAATCGGTGATTGGGGAAGAGTGCTTATGGCAGATGCCAGAAGTAGCAGGGCGTCAACCTGACGTCGTGACTGCTTGTGTTGGTGGCGGTTCAAATGCGATGGGGATTTTTTATCCTTACATTGACTTGAAAGACGTGCAGTTGATCGGTGTTGAAGCAGCGGGTGAGGGCATGGAAACAGGTAGACATTCAGCCTCTTTAACAGCAGGAACGCCTGGCGTTTTGCATGGTAATCGTACTTATCTGATGCAAGATGAAAATGGCCAAATCATAGAAACGCATTCTGTTTCAGCTGGTCTGGATTATCCAGGTGTTGGACCTGAACACGCTTGGCTCAAAGATTCTGGCCGAGCCCAATACGCGACAATTACCGATGAAGAAGCGCTCAAAGCTTTCCATGATTGTTGTCTTATTGAGGGCATTATTCCTGCGCTCGAATCAAGTCATGCTTTAGCTTATGCGGCGAAACTGGCAGCGACCATGTCTAAGGATAAGATTGTGTTGGCGAATTTGTCTGGGCGTGGCGATAAGGATATGCATACTGTCGCGGAGCGTGCTGGCCTGAAGTTCTAGTACCTTCAATTTCTGTTAGATGTCATACCGGACTTGATCCGGTATCCAAAGCTTTGGCGTCAGCGGTTTCTCAGCAATGGATGCAGGATCAGGTTCGGCATGACGTTGAGGTGATGCTGATAAAACTATACTGAATAAAAAGTGAACCGAAAATTATGTCCCGAATTCAAGCATGTATGGCTGCCCTAGCAGCAAACAATAAAAAAGGTCTGATCCCATTTATCACTGCGGGCGATCCTGATCCTGAATTAACTTTACCTTTAATGCACGCCTTGGTGGAAGGTGGTGCCGATATCATCGAACTTGGTGTGCCGTTTTCTGATCCTATGGCAGATGGACCTGTGATCCAACGTGCTTCTGAGCGTGCTTTGCTCAAAGGTGTTGGTTTGCGTGATGTATTAGAAATGGTCAAGCAATTCCGTAGCACGAATCAAACTACGCCCGTCGTATTGATGGGCTATGCCAATCCCATAGAACGTATGGGGCAGGAGCAATTCATACACTCAGCTTCAGAAGCTGGTGTAGATGGTGTCTTAGTCGTCGATTACCCGCCAGAAGAATGTGAGTATTTTGCAGAAAATATGCACAAAAACGGTATGGATACGATTTTCTTACTGGCACCGACCTCGACTGATGAACGCATTGCACAAGTCGGTAAAATCGCAACTGGTTATGTGTATTATGTTTCTCTTAAGGGCGTCACTGGTTCCGGTGCGATCGATTTGGATGCGGTGGCAGCGATGATCCCGCGAATTAAAAAACATGTAAATGTGCCTGTCGGTGTGGGTTTTGGCATTCGTGATGGAGCGACTGCGAAGGCAATTGCGTCAGTATCCGATGCGGTAGTGATTGGTTCTCGGATTATTCAAGAGCTGGAAAATACGCCAAGAGAGCAAGCCGTGGCGGCGGTACAAAGTTTTATCACCGATATTCGTAGTGCTCTTGATAATTAAATTAACATGTGGTCATCGAAAATCAAGTATTTGATGAATGTCAATTAGCTATCTGAGTCGCAATTGGCGCGGAAATAGAATAGAATACGCGCCAATTGCAGCATTCCTAGAAGAGTGCGCCCCGTTTGATGAATGTAAATTGATCAAATAGATATGAGGAGAGAGCTATGAGTTGGTTAGAAAAATTACTTCCCCCACGTATTCAACGTTCCGAAACGGCTAACCGCCGTTCCATGCCTGAAGGCTTATGGGTCAAATGTCCATCTTGCGAAGCTGTTTTATACCGTTCCGATTTAGAAGCAAATGTCCATGTGTGCTCCAAGTGTAATCATCACTTGCGTATCAGCGCGCGTGAACGTCTCGATGCCTTGCTCGATACGGGCGGTCGCTATGAAATCGGTCAGGAAGTTTTACCAGTCGATACTTTAAAGTTTAAAGATAGTAAAAAATATCC
>JAYVHZ010000667.1:0-2056 GCA_043770645.1 Undibacterium sp.
CCTGATAGTGTCAAATACAAAGCGAAAAAAATAAGCCCAACATAGTGTAAACTTAAGCCATGCTAATTTATTTATCCATCACAGCGGCGCTCCTTTATGCGATCTGCCCATTTATTCCTGATACGCGTAAAGTGCTAGCCTTAAGCTTGGCCGCACTTGCTTGGTGCACGCATGGCTTGGCCTTAGGCTTGAGTGTCTACGCAGTTGATGCCTTACGTATTGGCTTTGCGGTCATGTGGTCTGCAGCGATTTGGGTTTCTGTGTTGGTGTATCTGGTAGAAAATCGAAATTTTTCCTTAGATGGTTTGCGTATTTTGATCTTGCCGCAAGCCGCGATCACGGCTTTACTTCCTTTAGCTTTTCCAGGCACGTTAGTGTATCTGACCAATAAACCCGCAATGTTCCCATGGCATGTGGGCGTCGCCTTAATGGCTTACAGTACCTTAACAATTGCCGCTTTTCACGCTCTGGTGATGTATGTGCAGGATATGCATTTGCATCGTATGCGCGGTAAGCCGATTCAGTCTTGGCTGGAAAGGGCGCTGGACCGTTTGCCCGCACTTTTGAAAATGGAACACATTCTATTCTTATTGGTGACATTGGGGTTTTTGCTCTTAAGTCTGACTGTCTTGTCCGGCGTTTTTTTTTCCGAGCAGTTTTTAGGGGTCGCCTTTAAATGGGATCATAAAACTGTTTTGTCCTTGCTGTCTTGGCTCTTGTTCGCGATTTTATTGGCCGGGCGTCAATGGCGTGGATGGCGTGGTAAAGCGGTGTTGCGAATTACATTGTCGGGTTTTTTAAGTCTGTTACTTGCCTATGTTGGTAGTCGCTTTGTGTTGGAAGTGTTATTGCATAGGAGTGTGTCATGAGAATGTTGATGTGGTTGGGTCTAGCAGTGTTGGTTTATCTTGCGATTCGAAAGAGTATGCGCGCTAACAAACCTCCTGCGAATTCCTCTCAAACTGATACTTCGCACTGGAGTGATGAGACCTTCGGATCAGCAGGACGGTCAGCGCCTAACCCCAATCAGAGCGCAAGTCGAAGTGAGACGATGCTTAGTTGCGATCATTGCCAAGTGTATTTCCCCGCTTCCGAAGTCGTTGTACGTGATACGCAAACTTATTGCTGTGCTGAGCATGCGGATGCTGGCAGCAAAACCAATTGACTATTGACGGCGCAATGATTACTCACGACGTCAGACACACCGACATCAGTGCAACTTTATGGCGTTCGCTACAAACGTTGAATTTCTCACGCGTTATAGTCTCCTTAGCCTTATTAGTTTCCCTGAGTTTTAAAACCTTCAACGATTATTGGTTATTTGAACCGGCGTTTTTACGCACGCTGGCGGCAAGTTATTTGTTGATCGCTTTGGGGTTTATTGCACTTAAAGTAAAGTGGCAGCAGCGATTTTTATTGCAATTGGTGATGCAAGTCGGGTTGGACTTGATTGTGATTTCTCTACTGTACGTGGGAGCTGGTGGTAGTAAAAGCGGCTTGGTGATTTTGTATCTATTTCCACTCGCAGGATTGGGAATACTAGCGCCTATGCTTTTAGCGCTGTTCTTTGTCTCAGCGGTTTCGTTATTTTTGTTGTTGGTAAATACGTATCAAGTTTTACAAAATGAAGATAGTAATATTGTCTCGCAAGCGGGTTTATATGGTGCTGCTTATTTTGCAGTGGTTTATGTTTTAAATCGTTTAGCGAAAAATTTGATTGGACAGGAGGAATTAGCCAATCAACGCGGGTATGAGCTGGCTTTGCAACAAGCAATCAACCGCACCGTCATTGCCGATATGGAAGATGGCGTGCTAGTCATCGATCAAGATGGAAATTTGTTCGAATCTAATCCCGCCGCAGAACGCATGTTGGGAACTGCCAAACTGAGCTATTCAGTAGGTCATAAAATACGTTTAAGTCAAATTTCTATTTTAGAACCGATTGCGCAAGCCTTGGAGAACTGGGCCGATGGTCAGCGACCAGACACCACCACTTGGTTGCGTAATGAAGGTGCATCTTTTGTGACGATTCGTCATTATGTCGAGGAACGCAGTC
>JAYVHZ010000668.1:0-4970 GCA_043770645.1 Undibacterium sp.
CGAGCAGCCAAACAAGATCCTGATAAATCGGTCGCAGCATTGCAAAAATATGCGCATAAATTGAGTGCCACGGAAAAAGCCCAAGCTTGGGCAAATATCGCCTTACCCGCATCGCAAAAATTGCAAGCCGAAGCCTTAGACTATTGGAAAAGGGCTGAGGGCGCTCACTTAAGTATCGAGGCTTATCAATGGCGAGTGCGCATGGCACTGCGTGAGGGGGATTGGAAAAAGGTGAAGACCTCAATTGCCGCGATGCCGATTAATTTGAAAAATCAAGCGACTTGGGTGTATTGGCACGGACGCGCTCTACAACATGAAGGGAAGAAAGAAGAAGCGCAGGCAATTTTTGCCAGTATCTCGGATCAAATGCATTTTTATGGCCAGCTCGCTTTAGAAGAGCGCGGCCAAAAAATTGGTGCGCCGTCTTTGGTTAAACCCATTACCGCTGAAGAAATAGCGCCAATGGCACAAAACCCGAATCTGCAACGCGCCTTAAGATTTTATGCAATGAATTTGCGCTTTGAAGGTACTCGCGAATGGAACTGGGCTTTGCGTAGTATGAATGAACGTGAAATTTTGGCCACCGCCGAATTTGCGCGTCAAAATGAATTGTTAGACAGAATGGTGAATACCTCGGATAAGACGAAATCCGATGTTGATTTTAATCAACGCTTCCCAACGCCTTATAACGACAGTATGTATAAGGCCACCCAGGCAGTCGGTGTCGATATGGCTTGGGTATATGGATTAATCCGCCAAGAGTCACGTTTTGCCACTGCCGCCAAATCGCATGCCGGTGCCTCGGGTTTGATGCAAGTCATGCCGCAAACGGCAAAATGGGTGGCGAAGAAAATCGGTCTATCGAACTATGTACCGCACCAAGTCAATGATGTTGAAACCAATTTAGCCTTGGGTACCAATTATTTGAACATGGTATTGACCGATTTGGGTGGCTCACAAGCGCTGGCCTCAGCTGCCTACAATGCTGGACCTGGTCGTCCACGTGCATGGCGCGCTACTTTAACCCGTCCGGTCGAAGGGGCGATTTTCGCGGAGACGATTCCATTTTTAGAAACTCGTGACTACGTAAAAAATGTCTTGTCGAATGCCACATATTACGCAGCTATTTTTGAGAAGAAACCCCAGTCTTTGAAAGCCCGCTTAGGTACAGTCGTACCAAAAGGAATGAGCGCTGACGAGGCAGAATATCAGTAGGAGCAGGCGATGCAAACGAATGAAACAAATGAAGCGAATCTTGATCTACAAACGACCTTGGCACCTTTGCACAATGCCATGCGCAAGAGTAATTATCGATTGGTGATTGGGAATAAAAATTATTCTTCTTGGTCAATGCGGCCTTGGTTGGTGATGAAGGCTTTTGGGATTCCATTTGAAGAAATTAAAGTGCTATTGGATAGGCCGGATACCACGCAAAAAATCTCTGAATATTCTTTGTCAGGACGCGTGCCAGTTTTATTGGGCGATGACTTAGTGATTTGGGATTCACTGGCGATTTGTGAATATTTGGCCGAGCGTTTTCCGACCTATCATCTGTGGCCAGAAAATGTGGCTGCACGTGCCGCTGCGCGTAGTGTTTGTGCGGAAATGCATGCCGGATTTGGTGCACTGCGTAGTGCGATGCCGATGAATATACGAGCGCGTTTTCATGGTAAAGGTCGTACCGCTGGCTCACAGGCAGACATTGGTCGCGTCAGTGAAATTTGGGAAGAATGTTTGTCAACTTACGGTGCGCATCGCTTCCTGTTTGGTGATTTTTCAATCGCCGACGCCTATTTTGCACCTGTGGTCATGCGATTTAAAACCTATGGTGTGTCCTTAGCACCAGCCTTACAAGCGTATTGCGAACGCATTGAAGCCCATCCTGCTGTGACGCAATGGGTACTTGGCGCTTTGGATGAGAAGGATGATATGCCTAAGTATGATTTTCCTTGAAATTGAAACCTAAAGTTGATTTCAATAATAGATTCGAAAATGGTCAAATGAAAACTTATGTCGTTGGTGGTGCAGTACGTGATGCACTTTTGGGTTTGCCAGTGCAAGACCGCGACCACGTGGTGATCGGTTCGACGCCAGAACAAATGCTGGCAAAGGGCTTCACCCCAGTTGGTAAAGACTTCCCTGTGTTTTTACATCCAACGACGCACGAAGAATATGCCTTGGCGCGGACTGAACGTAAAACCGCAGCGGGATATAAAGGTTTCGTATTTCACACTGACCCAAATGTCACACTGGAAGAAGATTTGATCCGGCGCGATTTGACGATCAATGCAATCGCTCGTGATGAACATGGCGTTTTGACTGACCCTTTCCATGGTCGTGCGGATTTGGAGCATGGTATCTTCCGTCATGTCTCGGCTGCATTTGAAGAAGATCCCGTCAGAATTTTGCGCATCGCGCGATTTGCCGCTCGTTTTTCGGTGCCGCCCCATGCTTTTGTGGTCGCCCCTGAGACTATGACCTTGATGAAGGCTATGGTGCAAGCGGGGGAAGTCGATGCTTTGGTCGCTGAGCGTGTGTGGCAAGAAATTTCGCGTGGCTTGATGGAACAAAAACCATCCCGCATGTTCGAGATTTTGCGCGAATGTGGTGCGCTAGAACGCTTGATGCCAGAGCTAAACGCGCTTTGGGGTGTGCCACAGCCACCGAAATTTCATCCTGAAATCGACACAGGCGTACACATTATGTTGGTGGTCGACTATGCCGCTCAACAGAGTTTTTCTTTGCCTATACGCTTTGCTGCTCTAATGCATGATCTCGGCAAAGGTACGACGGATCCTGCAATTTGGCCGCGGCATCATGGGCACGAAGAGCGCGGCATCGCTTTGGTGAAAAATCTGTGTGAAAGACTCAAAGTGCCTACCGATTGCCGCGATCTTGCCGTTATGACGGCACGCGATCATGGTAATGTTGGTCGCAGTCGGGAAATGCGGGCGGCGACTTTACAAGATATGTTGGAACGCAATGATGCTTTCCGTAAGCCACAGCGCTTTGTTGACATGCTGAGAGCTTCAGAGTGTGATTGTTTTGGACGTTCCGGTTTAGATAATATTCAATTCCCTCAAGTCGCTTTTTTAACGACAGTGTTAAATGCGGCTCTATCTGTCAATGCTGGCGAAGTCGCGCAAAAATATCTAGGCCAGCCTCAAAAAATTGCAGAAGCTGTTCGTATTGCGCGCATCGATGCGATACGCATGGTGATCAAAGAATCTGCATGAATTGAGAATTGCGTCATTGAATCTGCGTGAATCATCTAAGTTAATCCCCTAACTTGATCACCAAAGTTAAGCGACTAAGTTGAGCAACTTAGTCGCTGTAATAATCTCGTCACATCTTGTCATTACAATTCGAACACAAAATAAGAGCGCCGCTAGATGGAAAATCCGGTGCCAAAAAATTGATGTTCAATTACAGATGATAGAGAAAATGATGTTACATAAAACCCTTAAATTAACGCTCGCCTCGATGTTCTTTTGTGGCGCTGCTGCCAGTGCTGACTATCGTCCAGTGCAAGCACCAGGCACTAATCTGACTGCACCAGCCTTGCTAACAGCCGGTATGTTCCGATTGGAGTCCGAGCGCAGCTATAAACTCAGTTTGCAAATGGCACTTGGTATTTTAAGTGGACACACAGAAGTCGAGCGCACAAGGTCTTTGGATAACATCAGTCGTTTGCGTAAAGACTTATCGCGTCAAATGCGCTCAGAAAAAACTGGCAAAGCCTTCAATCGTGTGAATGTCGCTTTAAACGATCAAGTCGAATCCTTGCCTAGATTAAATGCAAAAACTGCTGCTGCTATGTATGACGTTAATGAAGATCTTTTGATTAAGATGAATTTTTTGTCGTTCGCGATTGAAGCAGAATCCAATGATACGACAGCGCGCGTGACTGGTTTAGCCTTACGCCAAGCCTCATTGGCTCAACGCATGGCAAAGATCGTATTGTTGCGCTCCATGGATAAAAACATGCAAACAAAACAGGGCTTGCAAGTCGATTTGGCGCAATCAAGAATTGAATTTATAAACGGCATGAATTTGTTAGCTGACGAAGCACAAGATGATAAAGCTTTGAAAGAGCGCTTAAATCTAGCTCAGCAACAGTGGATATTCTACGAAAAAGCCTTGGCATCACCGAGTTTGCGCGCAGAAGACTTGCGCAATATTTCTTCAACCAGCGACAGAATTGCCCAAATGATGGTGGAAATTGTTCGACTAGGCTATGGTCTCGCGCCAGATCCTAGCATCATCGCCGAACGCTAATTATGTAATACCGATTTACGCCCATTCTTTTTATTTCAGCAATGCCAGGAACCATGATGAAACCAGCACTCCAAAAGAAACTTCTCGCCGCTATGTCTTTGTTCATGTTGGCTGGCATGCTTGCCGCGCAACCTTCCAAAGCGCAAACCATTATTAAAATTGATGGCTCTAGTACGGTATTCCCGATTACTGAGGCGGTTTCTGAAAGTTTTCGCGAAAAAAACAGCAATGTGAAGTTCACGATTGGTATCGCTGGTACTGGCGGTGGGTTTAAGAAATTCTGTAAAGGTGAAACCGATATCTCCAATGCCTCTCGCCCGATTTTGAAAAAAGAAATGGTGGAGTGTGCAAAAAACGGTGTTTATTACATGGAATTGCCAGTCGCATTTGATGCCTTGACGGTGGTGATTAATCCTAAGAATAAATTCCTCAGTAAAATTACGGTGGAAGAATTAAAGAAGCTTTGGGAACCAGCGGCACAAGGCGTGATCACCACTTGGAATCAAGTCAATCCAGCTTGGCCTAAAACACCAATCAAGCTGTATGGCCCCGGCGCTGATTCCGGTACTTTTGATTATTTTACTGAAGCGATTAATGGTAAGGCTAAACAAAGCCGTACCGACTTCACGACATCAGAAGATGACAATGTGATTGTGCAAGGCGTATCGCGTGATGTGAATGCCTTGGGCTAT
>JAYVHZ010000669.1:0-5965 GCA_043770645.1 Undibacterium sp.
TTCTCGCCATGTTAGCGCATGAGCTGCGAAATCCCTTAGCGCCTATCGTGATGGCAACAGAGTTGATCGCCAAACTCACGGGAAGCAATGAAAATTTGCCAAAACTACACGGTATTTTAGAACGTCAAGTCGGTCAACTCAGTCACTTGGTCGATGACTTATTGGATGCCTCTCGCATCAGTAGTGGTCGTATTAGTTTATACAAACAACGATTTGCGCTGAAATCGATTATTGATAATGCGATAGAGATCAGTAGTCCCGCGATCGCGCTTAGGCATCAACATTTGATCTGTGAATTTCCGGTCATGCCTTTAGATGTGCATGCCGATTTTTTACGTCTGTCCCAGGTCTTTAGTAATTTACTGATTAATGCGTCCAAGTTTTCCCCCGAGTATGAAACGATCTATATATACTTCCGAAGGCTTCATCAAAAGATCGTGATTAGTATTAAAGATCAAGGCATCGGCATTGCCATTGATATGCAGCAGCAAATTTTTGAGCTGTTTTCTCAAGGATATCAATCGATTGATCGTGCGCAAGGTGGTTTGGGAATTGGGCTGGCTCTGGTGCGCAGCATTGTTGGTTTACACGAGGGCAGGGTGACTGTAAAGAGCGAAGGTCTAGGCTTAGGTAGCGAATTTATTGTTGAACTTCCGCTGGCAACATCACCCGCCTTAATTGAATCGGTATCGGTGTCGCTAGTGCTTAAAATGCGTAGTCTAAAAATCTTGGTGATTGAAGACAATCCCGATACCTTGGCGATGCTTGCCCAAGTCTTTATCAATGAAGGGCATCGTGTCCAGACTGCACTGAACGGCACACTCGGTCTGCAATTGATCCATGAAGCGAACGAAAAAAACGATCGCTTTGAATTGATTTTTTGTGACCTTGGTTTGCCCAAACATGATGGCTTTGAGATCGCCAGAAACATTCGGGCGATTCCCGATATGGTCGGGGACAATAGCGCGGCGCATTTACCTGTCCGTTTGATTGCCTATACTGGGTATAACCAGCTTGAAGACAGAGCGCGCGCAAAAGCGGCTGGCTTTGATCATTTCTTAGTGAAACCGATCGCGACGGATGTCTTGCTGAATTTGATCTCAGGCTGGATGTCGAATTGATTCACCTTTACCTAGTTAAATCATGACGTTACCTAAACCAGAAGAGTTTACGCACCATCATCCATGGCTGCTGCTGGCGTTTTCTAGACAGCCTGACGATATCGGTGCCGCTAGCCTGCAATTATGGGAACACTTAGCACGCGAATTGATCAGCATTATCGGTGAAGCGGGATTTGAATCCCTATATTCGCGTTGTGTATTTTTGCAGCAAGATGAATTTCCATGGCTGCAGTTAAGTAAAACCTCATCACGAATCGCGACCCGTTTTAATGAGCTAAAAGACCAACTCGATCAACAAGAACTCACTTTGGCAGAGCGCGCAAGTCGTCGCATGCTCGATACTTTCATGCGCCTTCTAAGCGGCTTGATTGGCGCTGGCCTGACAAAGACTATTTGTCAGTCTGCATGGGCTAAGGTGTTCCCCATTCTGGATGCTGAAGATCCATCAGAAAAGCAGACTGAGCAAACACAACAAGTGGACGAAAAAGAAAATCAAAATGACGCTTCTGCAATCGATCCCTAAGCCATTCGAATTGCTTGCAAACGCCGTTCAAACACAATTCAAACGCAATTCAAGAATGCCACACCGAATTCCATCATCAAATTTGTATAACCCGGAGCTACCCCATGCGTGAGATCAACCATCAAGCCGTCCGTATCCAAAAATTAGTAACTGGCGTGCCCGGATTGGATGCCTTATTGGGTGGAGGGTTACCGGAATTTTCATTTAATTTATTGGCAGGTACGCCTGGTAGCGGCAAAACGACTTTGGCGCATCAAATGATGTTCGCGCTGGCAAATCCAGATCGACGCGCGATTTTTTTTACCGTGCTCGGCGAGTCGCCACTAAAGATGCTCAGATATCAGCAACAGTTTCCGTTCTTTGATTTCGATAAAATTAATAGTTCGATTAAATTTGTCAACCTGGCGTCCGACTTGTTAGACGGTGATTTCGACCGCGTGCTGTCTCGTATTATTGAAGAAGTCCAGGCATTTTCGCCGGGTCTGGTGTTTGTCGATTCTTTCCGTTCGATTGTTCAAAGTGCGCGCTCAGATGATCCTGGTATTTCGGGTCTACAGCATTTGGTGCAGCAATTGGGAATGCAGATGAGTAGTTGGCAGGTGACTAGCTTTTTGATTGGCGAGTATTTGGTGCAAGAAGCGGAATCGAGCCCGATTTTTACTGTGGCAGATGGAATTATCTGGGTGTCACAAATGGCTTACCGTGATTCTATGATCCGCAAGATACAAGTGGTCAAGATGCGAGGTCAGGCACAAGTCCCGGGACTGCACACCTTCAAAATTAATGATAATGGGATTGAAGTATTTCCGCGTGCGGTGGCCAGTATTGAGAATCTTGACCTTTCAAGTAATCCTGTCAATCTTGCCGTCAGAATGTCGATGGGCAATCAGGTATTAGATCAGATGATGGGTGGTGGTTTGCCACAGTCGTTTTCTGTCTTGGTAGTCGGGCCGTCAGGCTCCGGTAAAACCACACTCGCTACTCAGTTTCTGACTGAGGGTGTCAGTTGTGGCGAAAAAGGTGTCATTGCCGCTTTTGAAAAAAGCCCACATCAATTACTTAGCCAAAAACTCAAAAGCATGATCGACAACGGTGATGTGGCCGTCATTAATACCCAGAGTTTAGATTTGTCGATTGATGAGATTTTTCACAATATGCTAGAAAGCGTACGACGCCTTGGAGCCAAGCGCCTGGTGATTGATTCGCTATCCGGTTTTGAATTGGCGTTATCAGCAGCTTTTCGCGAAGATTTTCGTGAAGCACTCTATCGTATGGTGGCGAGCTTAACCGCGATGGGCGTCACTGTATTGATGACTGCTGAGTTGGAAGATCAATACACGAGTTTAAAATTCAGTAGTGCTGGCAATGCCTTCTTGGCCGATGCCATCATCATGCAAAGATACGTAGAAATCGGTGGACAATTACGCCGTGTCATCGCGGTTGTGAAGGTCAGATCCAGCACACACAGCAAAGATATTTGTTTTTATACAATCGCTGAGGATGAGATCTGCATAGGCGATGCCTTGACACACTACGACGGCATACTTTCTGGATTGCCGGAATTGCGGTCTAGCGCTAGGTGAAATGTATATGAAAGAGTGAGAGTTTATTGCAACGGATATTCCGTGTTATGCAAAGAAGGCGACGAAAACATACACAATTAATGTATCCGCAGCTAAAACGAAGTTGACCTACAAATTATCGGGCGACTCGACCTATGTATTTCGCCTATAATTTTTTATCAATTGCTTGGAGCAATTGAAGTCTAAAGAAAGCTTAGGAAATATGAAGAATAGAACGGCATTCTCAAAAAACTTAGGTTTCATGCCCTCAATTATCATTTGTCTGTCTTTATTGGTAATGAGTGGATGCAGTAAGACCGAAACGCAATTCATTACGCCGTGGTTTAAAGTAGTGCGTGAAACCAGTGACCTCAAAATAAGCGATGCCAACATCAATCGACATGTGGCAACAGCAGAATTTTTTATTCTACGCAATAACAAGTGGATTAAGCTTAAAACAAGTGGAGTCCGGTTTGTTGCACCGGATACGATACTGGTGCATGACAGAGAGATTGTCCACGAAAAGGATAGAGCTCTCCGTAAAATTTGTGACAATCGTGGACGGCTGCGGCTTACTCCAAAAGGCGATGCGTTCGACTGCGTCATCATTACTCACAATAATTTTTCTGCTTTACAAATCAAAGTAAATCGTCTCGACTTACATGGCAACCCGAAAGAGGAATTTGATTTGAATAACTCAGGTCAGCACCGCGTATTGCGTGTGAATGATATTTGGGCCTATGACGATGAGGTGAATCCTTATTTTCTCTTGATGGATAAGGATGCAATTCTAGATCCAAGTCATCAACTACGAGACTGTGCGCTTATAGCAAGCGTAAATGGCTCGACACAACTATTCAGCGCTGAAGACAATGCCAGCGCGTCGCAATGTGAAAGCACTAGCTATTGGACGAAGATAGTAGGTAAAGGGCTTAGCGAAGCACCTTCAAACATTGCGCTAATTTCCGCCAATAATCGATAGTATCTCGCTCTGATGTAAGGCTGATATCATATTTCTTGTTGGTCGCAGCTTCGATCATCCCATTTTTCATCGTTGCAAAAACGTGAAAAGGAATCAAGGGCAGTTCCGAAAAAACCTCCGAAAAAGCTTCGAAAACGCGTTCGAAAGCGGCGAAAAAGGGACACCCATTAGCCCTAATGATGTCAAGTAGTCGAACGAAAAAGTCGAAGGTGATGCTGACCCCTTTGGCTTCTTTAGCTTCGCCCTTTGCAAGACACTTTGTTTAATTATGTATTCACTATTGGTATAGTTGCTTAGGCTTAGGTAAAACCGACAGTGCCGTTGTTGTGTTCACCTCGCCGCCCATTTTTGCTGTCTTCGGCGGCACCCCTTGGCAGCGAGATTTTCGTCAGGCTTGTTGCTAAATTGAAAATGATGAAAAATTAAATTGTGGCATTTATGTTCAGCTTGAAATCGCCTACATCAACAAATGCAGGTCTTTTCATTAAAGCTGCTTGTGGGAAACTTCACTTTGATCAATACTTTGTTGTCGTCTTTGGACTGAAAATTTCATTAAGTTTTGCGTCTGGTTTTCAAGATCTTTTTGAAATCGACTAGGTTTAGTGTGGTCAATTTTTTGACTTTTCTCCATCCGTCTCACTTCACGTTTAGCGATTCGTTCTATGACTTTGCTGATACTTATCCCGTGATTATGGATTTTTAATGAGATCCTCTTCGATTCGAACCCATTTGATTTTACTTGTGTTGGCAATGGCGATTCCCCTTTGCACACTGGTTGGGATCGGTATTTATCTCGATATGCAACAGACGATTGCAACGACAAAGGCGTCATTACGTATACTCGCAAATACCATGGCGCGAAATACGGGTAACAGAATTGAAGCTGCCCATCATGCTCTGAATATCTTGGCATCGAGACCTCTAGTGAAAAACATGGATCCAAATCAATGTGATCCTGGTTTAAATGATTTTCTCGCTATGAATCCTGCCTATGCGAACGTTGGTTATACTGATCTTGAGGGTCATTTCATTTGTTCGGTCAGACCAATTCCGAAAGGGAAGAACATTAACGCCAGCGAGACACCATGGTTCAAGGCCTTCATTCAAACTAAAGGTTTTGTGATTGGTCTGCCACAGAAGGGATTGATTACTGGAAAGCTAGTATCTGTGCTTGCAGCACCGATACGTAACGACAGTCAGGAAGTCATAGGCGCGATTTTTCTACCCTTAGATTTGAAGACCTATGATCCGCTCATTCCTGATTATGGCTTGCCGCCAGAAAGTCGCTATGGTTTCTTTGCGATGGAAGGTACTTTAATTTGGCGCAATCTTGATCCTGAAGCTGTAATAGGTACCAAACCAAATGCTGATGCTGCTCGTCGCATTGTGGAGGTTAAGAACGGAGAATTTGAGAGTTATGCGGTTGATGGAGTTAGTCGGTATTTTTCAGTAATCGCAATGGACAATGTAAAGTGGATCGCATTCGTCGGTGTTCCAGCTACTGTGGTGTATTCCGAAGCGAAGAAGCGCGCCGTTACATTTTTTATCGGCACGATGTTTGTGCTGGTGTTGCTTGCGGTTTTAGCGCTTTCAATCTCCCGTCGAATTTCAAAACCAGTTGGCGAATTAGAAGAAGTTGCGCGACGCCTGCATGCGGGTGAATTAGGTGCCAGAGTACAAGTCCAAGGCCCGCGAGAAATCGAAGCGGTGGCGACGCAGTTTAACCAGATGATAGAAGCACAGCAGAAAAACACTGAAGAACTAAGAATTGCTGCAG
>JAYVHZ010000670.1:0-1826 GCA_043770645.1 Undibacterium sp.
CGTGATGCCCATGGAACGAGCAGAACCTGCGATTGTACGCACAGCTGCTTCCATATCGGCAGCAGTCAAGTCTTTTTGCTTAGCTGTTGCGATTTCTTCAGCTTGTGCACGACTGATTTTGCCAACCTTGTCTG
The DNA here is from genome assembly GCA_043770645.1 of Undibacterium sp. Taxonomy (GTDB): domain Bacteria; phylum Pseudomonadota; class Gammaproteobacteria; order Burkholderiales; family Burkholderiaceae_D; genus Undibacterium. The sequence goes on from JAYVHZ010000670.1 coordinate 135, forward strand.
TATGCGGCTTAGCAGAACCTTTAGTGATACCAGCTGCTTTTTTGATCATGTATGTCGCTGGAGGTGTCTTCATCACAAATGTGAAAGACTTATCAGCAAATGCGGTGATCACAACTGGAATTGGCATACCTGGCTCCATACCTTGAGTCTGCGCGTTAAACGCTTTGCAGAATTCCATGATATTCAAACCACGTTGACCCAATGCTGGACCGATTGGTGGGGATGGATTTGCTTTACCAGCTGGCACTTGCAGCTTGATAAAACCAATAATTTTCTTTGCCATGATGGCTCCTTCTATGGTTGAGTGGTAGCGCCTTTAGGTCAGTGATCCGATGAATCTCTGAACTACTAGGCTCCTCGCTTTTTTTCACCAACATTTACATTTCTGTACGGCGTCAGCCCCGCTTACTACATTTACTACTTATACTTTTTCGACCTGACCAAACTCCAGATCCACTGGAGTCGCCCGACCAAAGATAGTGACATTCACACGCACTTTAGATTTAGCGTAATTCACTTCTTCAACGTTACCGTTGAAATCTGTGAATGGACCTTCTTTAATACGCACTACCTCACCAACCTCATACAACACTTTTGGTCTTGGCTTTTCAACACCATCTTGAACTTGCTGCAAAACCTTATCAATTTCATGACGCGGTATTGGAGCCGGCTTATTTGATTTACCACCAATAAAACCAGTGACTTTGCTCGTGTTTTTCACTAAATGCCAAGTATCATCCGTCATTTCCATCTCAACGAACACATAGCTCGGAAATAAACGACGTTCAGTGACACTTTTCTTACCATTCTTAACTTCGATAACTTCCTCGGTCGGAACCAGAATCTGTCCAAACATATCTTGCATTTCAGCGCGCTCTATGCGCTCCAACAATGCACGATGAACACTCTTTTCCATACCTGAGTATGCATGCACGGCATACCATTTTTTTGCGCTTTTAGGGACAGAAACACCAGAGTCTTGCTCTGGCGCGCCATCTACATTCTTTTCTGAGGTTTGTTCGCTCATTATTTAAGCCCAAGAATTACGTTCATAATCAAATATTCAAGAACTTTATCAGCAGTGAAAAGAAAGATCGCCATAACTAGCACAAACCCAAATACCACTGCAGTCATTTGCCCCGCCTCTTTACGAGTAGGCCAAACCACTTTCTTAGCTTCGCGAATCGATTCTTTAGCAAACGACACTAACTCACGCCCAGTCTCAGAAATGAAGACCAAAACAAGAGCTAATGCAATACCACCAAATAAAGCACCTAAACGAACATACTTCGCCTGCCCAGCGAGAACATAAAATGCAACAACACCAGCAACGACAGCAATCACCGCCAAAATGATTTTATATTTATCATTGGAAGTGCTGACAGTTTGAACGGTTTGGTTAGACATGCTGATTTTTACTTTCGATGCCTTTTTGGCCTTGATGGTGGCAGGGGCGGTAAGGATCGAACTTACGACCTTCGGTTTTGGAGACCGACGCTCTGCCAGTTGAGCTACACCCCTACTGCTTTGACAAATGAAGAGGATAGTAACTTTTTCAAGCCACTACCCAATTCATTTTTACTACTTAAACTTATTAACCAACGATAATCTTAGCAACAACACCTGCACCAACAGTACGACCACCTTCACGAATCGCGAAACGGAGACCTTCTTCCATCGCGATCGGGTTGA